>NZ_JBYCZV010000007.1:0-265573 GCF_057586415.1 Nocardioides sp. SRI_004 | reverse complement strand
GCGGCACGCCCGGCGGGGTGCCGACGTACTTGCAGACCACGACCTTCTTCTCGTCGTCGTCCTTGGCGGCCGCGATCCGGCGCGACCGGATCTGCTGGGCGCCGTCCTCGGCGCCGTCACCCGCGGGAACCGCGTCGGCCGGGACGTCCTGCGGAGCAGGAGCGTCGGCGGGCTGGTCGTCCTGCGCGGGCGCCGGGTCGGGAGCGGGCTCGGCCTCGGGCTCGGGGGCGGGCTCCGGCTCCGGCGCGGGCTTCGGCTCGGGAGCCGGCTTCGGCTCCGGGGCCGGCTCGGGCTCCGGCGCGGGAGCGGGCGACTCGACCTCGGCGGAGGGAGTGCCGTTGCCGCCGTCCGCGTCGTCGGCGTAGCCCGGCGCCGCGAAGGCCGACACGGCGACGAGCGCGGCGACCGGGACGGTCAGGGCAGCGCGTTGCCAGAGGGTGCGGCGGGCAGGCCGCAGTGACTGCTTCATTTCGTTGTCCCCATGTGTGTGTTCGGTCGCACCCACTGCACGACCGAGGGAGCTTCGGAGCGGGCATGGCCGAAAACCACGAAGGGAGCGCGGCGCCGGGCCCGCGTCCTGCGACGCCCTGCGTTGCACTCCCCTACCGACCGCGCCCCACGCGCAACCGGTCCCGCACACCAACCTAGGGATCTTTACCCAGCGGATCCGCTGAACTGCGGAGATTTTACTCAGGCCGATGCCCGCGGCCGGGCGATGTTGCGCCCGTCACACTTTTCGTGCAGGACGACAAAGAGCCGCCCCGACTCTGTTCGACGGCACGAGCGGGCACCCCTGCGCCGTGACGAGACTTCCCGTGTCGAACCAACCAGCACCCCGACCTGGGACGGAGCCACCAGCGATGAGCGACCTGATGCAGCTTGTGCCGATCTTCACCTTCATGCTGATCCCGGTGTGGATCCCGCTCGTCGCGGCTGCGTTCGGGATGGTGTCGGACGCGATCAAGGCGCCGGCGAAGGCCGTCACGCACCACGGCGCGGCGCGTCCCGCCCCTCGCCACGCGGGCGTCAGCCCCGTCGGTCCTCGGGTCCTCGCGGAAGGAACTGCTCGGTGAGCATCGGCCACGCGTGGTCGATGAGCTCCTCCATGTCGAGGTAGGTCGCCCGCTTCACGTAGGGCTTGGCCAACTCGGTGTCGATCACCTTGAGCACGAAGCGGCGCAGCTCGGCGTCCAAGCCGGTCATCTTCCGCAGGATCGCCCCGCGCCGGGTGTCGGTCTTCAGCTCGAGCCCGATCTGGTTCTCACTCGGCGTGAGCAGCTCGAGGCGGAGCTTCAACGGGTCCTCGGTGTGCACCACCAGGACCAGCGGGATCACGACCTCGGCGTTGAAGTTCAGCTTGTCCAGCGGCAGGTCGAGCTGGAAGACCACGCTGATCGGCAGGTCGATCGCGTAGGTCAGCAGCTCGGCCGGCACCTCCTCGCCCGACGTCGGGCCGAAGGTGCCGGTGAAGCTCACGCTGGCGAAGGCCCGGCCCGGGCCCGCACCGATCGGCCCGAGCGAGATCTGGTCGCCCAGGACCGCGTCGATCGTGCGCAGGATCCGCTCCTTGTGGAGCACGCGGCGTACCCAGTGCACACCGAAGCGCTCGTACGACGCCGGTCCGGTCGCCTCCGGCTCCAGCTCCTGCAGCTCCGGGTCCGGCAGCTCCGCCACCGCATCCACCCCCGCCAGTGCGTCGACCACGGCTCCCCCTTGCTCGTTGTCACACCGCCCGGAGCCGGAAAGCCCCGTCAGCACTGACGATTCTCCTACATCCTGCCGCAGCGCGGGCGGCTGCCCATGGTTCCGGGCGCCCGGACCTGCCGGTGGGGGCGCAGGCCGGCCGCGTGTCGCCCGGGTCACACCGGCTTGGCGCGCCGCGTCGGCTGTGCGTACATTCCGACCCGAGCCAGTCACACCCCCGAGGTGAGGGAATCCGGTGAGAATCCGGAACTGTCGCGCAGCGGTGAGGGCGACGGACGAGGCACGCAGCCACTGGACCGAAGGGTCTGGGAAGGCGTCTCGTCCGATTGACCCCGAGTCCGAAGACCTGCTGGCTCGCCGTGGTCCCACCGAGCTTCGCGATTGAGCTCCCGACACTGAGCAGGTCCCACCCGTGCACCACCTCGATGCCGTCGAGCGACGCTCCGACGCGCGCCGCCTGCCCGTGCCCGTGCTGCTCGTCGTGCTGGTGCCCTCGGCCGGGGCGACCTTGCTCCTGTCGACCGCCCACGGAGCCGAGCCGCTGCCCCTCCACGTCGTCGTGGACGCGCTCCGCGTCCGGTTCGCCGGGGCGCCCGTGGACCCGGCGTACGACGCGATCGTCTGGGACATCCGGCTGCCCCGGACCATCCTCGCGTTCGTGGTCGGCGCCGGGCTCGCCCTCGCAGGCGCGGGGATCCAGACCCTCGTGCGCAACCCGCTCGCCGACCCCTACCTGCTCGGTGTGTCGTCGGGAGCGAGCGTCGGTGCGACGGCCGTGCTGACGATGGGCGTCCTCGCCGGCGCCGGACTGTGGGCCCTGTCCCTCGGCGCGCTGCTCGGCGCGCTCGCCGCCTCGGTGCTGGTGTTCGCCGTCGCGATGCTCCAGGGGGGCCTGACGCCGCTGCGGCTCGTGCTCACCGGGACGGTGCTGTCGGCGGCGTTCTCCTCACTCGCGAGCTTCATGGTCTTCCGCAGCGCCGAGCCGCAGACGGCGCAGTCCGTGCTGTTCTGGCTCCTGGGCTCGGTGTCCGGCGCCACCTGGGGCCAGCTGTGGCTGCCCGTGGCCGCGGTCGTCGCGGCCTTCGTCGTGCTGATGGCCGCCAGCGGATGGCTGGACGCCCTCGCCGTCGGACCCGACACCGCAGCGGCGCTCGGCGTGCCCGTGCGGGAGCTGCGCGTCGGCCTGTTCGTGCTGCTGTCGGTGCTGGTCGGCGTGCTCGTCGCGGTGGCCGGCGGGATCGGCTTCGTGGGCCTGGTCGTCCCCCACCTCGCCCGCCTGCTCGTCGGCCCGCGGCACCGCGCCGCGCTCCCGGTCGCGGTGCTGCTCGGCGGGGTGTTCCTGATGTGGGTGGACGTCGTCTCCCGCGTGGCCGTCCGCCCGACCGAGATCCCGCTCAGCGTCGTCACCGGACTGATCGGCGCGCCGGTGTTCCTCATCCTGCTGGGGCGCCGCAGCTACCGCTTCGGAGGAGAGTCGTGACCACGACCGGGCCGGCCCTGGCCACCCGGGACCTGGCCTGCGGCATCGGCCGCCGAACCGTGCTGACCGGCATCGACCTGGAGGTACGACGCGGTGAGGTCCTCGGCCTGATCGGGGCCAACGGGACGGGCAAGTCCACCTTGTTGCGGGTTCTCGCCGGGGTGCGGGCGCCGACGGCCGGCGAGGTCCGGCTCGGCGATGAGCCGCTGGCGTCGTACTCGGCGAGGGACCGGGCGCGGCGGATCGCCTTCGTCGCCCAGGAGGAGGCAGCCCCCTCCGACCTGCTCGTGGGGGAGCTCGTCGCCTTGGGCCGGCTGCCGCACGCGCGGTCCTGGGGCGGCGTCGACGACACGTCGCGCACCGCCGTCGACGAGGCGCTGCGGCTGGTCGGCCTGGAGCGTGCCGCCCGGGTGCCGCTCGACCAGCTCTCCGGGGGCGAGCGACGCCGGGCCGTCTTGGCGCGTGGCCTCGCCCAGCAGGCTCCGCTGCTGCTCCTCGACGAACCCACCAACCACCTCGACATCCGCCACCAGCTCGCCGTGATGAGGCTGGTCCGGCGGCTGAGCCGCGAGCACGGGCGGGCGGTCGTCCTCGCCCTCCACGACCTGGACCTCGCCGCCACCTTCTGCGACCGGATCGCAGTGCTCCACGACGGCACGCTCCTCGCGTGCGGCACCCCCGACGACGTCCTCACCCCGGACGTGCTCCACGACGCCTTCGGCGTCCTGGCCACCCGCGTGACCCACCCGCTGACCGGCCGGACGCACCTGCTGTTCAGCCACGACGAGAGAGAGACCCACCCGTGATGCCCCAGCCCCCGCGCGGCCGGTACCGCCGCTGCGTCGTCCTCGCCACCACCGCCGCCCTGGCCCTGACCGCCTGCTCGGCCGGCGCCGACGGCGGCGCCGCGGACGGCGACCGGGCCACGGTCGAGAACTGCGCCCGGCAGGTCGACTTCCCCACGCCGGCGCAGCGGATGTTCGTCAACGACTCCAACCTGATCTCGATGGTCCTGGCGCTCGGCGCGCAGGACCAGGTCGCCGCCGTGTCCAGCATCGGCCGCGACGAGGCGGTCCTCACCGAGCACTACGGCGACGTCGTCGCCGATCTCCACCAGGTCTCCGACGACTACCCGAGCCTGGAGACGGTCGTGGCGGCGCGGCCCGACGTGATGGTCGCCGGCTGGAACTACGGGTACGACGAGACGAAGCAGCTCACGCCCGACTCCCTCGCCCAGCGCGACATCGCGGCCTACGTCCTCACGGAGTCCTGCCGCCAGGCCGACGGCGCCGCCCGCGGCATCGTCGACCCCTGGACCGCGCTCCGCGCCGACCTGACCAACCTCGGCACGATCACGGGCCACGAAGACCGGGCCGCCGCGGTGGTCGCCGACCTGGACGAGCGGCTCGATGCCCTCGCCGCCGCGCCGGCACCCGCGAGCGAGCCCGTCCTCTTCGTCTTCGACAGTGGGGAGAAGGCCGTCTTCACCTCCGGCGCGTTCGGCGCCCCGCAGGCGATCATCGAGGCGGCCGGCGGCGCGAACGCCACCGCCGACGTCCGGGACACCTGGGTCGAGGTCTCGTGGGAGAAGCTCGCGTCCTCGCGACCGGACGCGTTCGTCTTCGTCGACTACCCCGGCCAGACCTTCGAGCAGAAGGTCGCGGTGCTGAGGGCGAACCCGGCCACCCGTGACCTGCCGGCCGTCAGGGAGGGACGCTTCCTCAACCTCCCGTACGCGATGTGGACCAGCGGTCCGCTGAACGTCGATGCGGCCGAGGACGTGCGGACGGCCCTGGAGAAGTGGGGGCTCACACCCGCGCGCTGAGCGGGCGGCCACCAGCGGCAGGGGTGACCCATCCGACACCGCGGCGGAGGAGGTCGGCGCGCGAGCGCATGTGAGGATGGGGGCTTCCCGACGACAGGAGCCCCCCGGATGACCGAGGCCGTGGCCGTGCGGTACCCGACGCCCACCCTCGTCCGGACCGCCGACGGCACCGCCAAGGGACTCCTCGTCCTCCTGCTGGTGCTCGCGGTCGTCGACCCCGACGGGAGCCACCTGCGCGACAAGGCGGCCGAGGCGCGCGCGATCGGCTACCCGCTGGTGTCCTTCACCGTGCCGGCGATCTGGCTGCTCTTCTGGAAGGACCGTGCGTCCTTCCCGTGGCTGGCCGACCTGCTGGTGACGCTCACCTGCTTCACGGACATCCTCGGCAACCGGATGGACCTCTACGACACCGTCGTCTGGTTCGACGACCTCATGCACTTCGCCAACACCGGCCTGATCGCGGCGGCCGTCATCCTGCTGACGCTGCACCGCAGCGCACCGCTGTACCGGGTCGTCGAGCGGGCGCTGGCGGTCGGAGCCACCGCGGCGATCGCCTGGGAGATCGCCGAGTTCTTCGCCTTCATCAGCGGCGGCGCCGAGCACGCGTTCGCGTACGAGGACACCCTGGGCGACCTCGGACTCGGCGTCCTCGGCTCGGTCACCGCGGCGCTCGTCATCCACCGGCTCTGGCAGCGCGGCCAGCTCCGGGAGGCGGCGCCGCAGCTCGACGACCGCCACCTCGTCTGACGGCGGACCGTCAGGAGTCGGCCACGACCGGCACGCCCAGCTCCTGCGCGACCGCGGTGATCGCCTGGGCGAGCGCGACGTCGGCGTCGGTCACGGTGCCGGTGTCGTGGGTGCCGAGCCGGATCCCGACCTCGGGATAGCTCAAGGTCAGGTCCGGGTGGTGGTTCGCCTCCTCGGCGAGCCGGCCGATCTCGTTGACCAGCGCGAGGCCGGTCACGAAGTCACCGGTCCGGAACCGGACGACCGCCTGGTCGCCCTCGACCCGCCACTCCCCGAGCCCCGCGGCTGCGGTGAACTCATCGGCGGTCACGGTCTGGTAGCTGCGTGCCATGGTCCGACAGTACGCCGCAGCGACCCTCACCCCGCGTGCACGTGCGGCCGCTTGCGCGGATCGGGCTCGGCCCGCCGGATCACCTCGCGGGTGAGCGGGGCGACCTCGCCGGTGCCGAAGAGCAGGAAGCGCGCCATCTGCGCGACCGGGCTGCCCTCGGTCCACTCGAAGTACATGTGCGGCCGGACGCCGGTGCGCCCGCGCAGGTCGAGCAGCAGGGCGGCGAGGGCGTTGGGGATGGTCGCGGCGTGCACCGTGAGCACCCGGAACTCCTTGTGCGCGACCGAGCCCTGCACCACGATCCGGCTCTCGAAGTCGGAGTAGTCCTCGACCACGACCTCCACGAAGACCAGGTCGCCGCCGTGGTCGAGCTCGTGCGCCTCCACGATCTGGCGGACCTTCGCGCGGTAGGCGCCGGCGTCGTGGTGCTGCGGGTCGTGCGCGACCAGCCGGAGGGTACGACGGGCGCAGTCGCGGACGAAGGCGTCCGCCTTGGCGTCGTACTCGATCTCGGTGGTGCGCAGCTCCAGCGACCGGGTCATCCGGGAGAGCAGCGACACGAGGACGATCGCGGCGATGAAGCAGGCGCCGATCTTCACGCCGTCGGGGCGCTCCTTGACGTTGTCGAGGGTCGTGTAGGTGAACACGACGGCGATGAGGGTGAACGCGATCGTCCAGCCGCGCTGGCGGGCCTTGCGGGCCGCGAGGGCCACGGCGACGCTCGCCGAGGTCATCAGGACCAGGACGCCGGTGGCGTAGGCGCCGCCCTGCGCGTCGACGTCGGCGTCGAAGATCCAGGTGATCACGAAGGCGGTCACGGTGAGGATGCAGACCAGTGGGCGCACCGCGCCGGCCCACTCCGGCGACATGCCGTAGCGCGGCAGGTAGCGCGGGATCAGGTTGAGCATGCCGGCCATCGCCGAGGCGCCGGCGAACCACAGGATGAGGATCGTGGAGACGTCGTACGCGGTGCCGAAGGTGTCGCCGAGGTAGAGGTGGGCGAGATAGGCCAGCGCGCGGCCGTTGGCCTCGCCGCCGTCCTCGAACGCCTCGGCCGGGATCAGCAGGGTGGTCACCAGGCTCGAGCAGATCAGGAAGACGCTCATGACGACGGCCGCGGTGGTCAGCAGGCGCTTGGTGTCGCGGATCCGTACGGCGGGGCGAACCGGGTCGTCGTCCGGCGCTCCGCGCACATGCCCCATCACCGCCACACCCGTCTCGAAGCCGGACATGCCGAGGGCGAGCTTCGGGAACAGGGTCAGCGAGACCGCGATCATCAGGGCGATGTTGCCGTGCTCGGCGGTGAGCGCCGAGGTCCAGTCGGTGACGACGTGGCCGTGCTCGAGCACGTGCACCGCGCTGACCGCGATCACCACGACGTTGAGGGCCAGGTAGGCGCCGACGAGGGCGACGGCGAGGCCGATCGCCTCCTTGAAGCCCTTGAGGAAGACCGCGCCGAGCAGGGCGATCAGGCCCATCGTGATCCAGAGCTCCTGGCCGTGCAGGGCGGCCGGGACGTGCGGGTTCTCGACGACGTGGGCGCTCGCGTCGGCGGCCGACAGCGTGATCGTGATGATGAAGTCGGTCAGCGCGAAGCCGAGCAGCGCCAGCACGAACAGCTTGCCGCGCCACAGCGGCAGCAGCCGCTCCAGCATCGCGATCGAGCCCTGCCCGTGGGGGCTCTCCTGCGCCACCCGCCGGTAGACCGGCAGCGCCCCGAAGAGGGTCAGCAGCACCAGCACGATCGTCGCCAGCGGGCTGAGCAGCCCGGCCGCGAGGAAGGCGATGCCCGGCTGGTAGCCGAGGGTGGAGAAGTAGTCGACGCCGGTCAGGCACATCACCTGCCACCACGGGCGGGTCTGCTCGTGGTCGTGGGCGGTATCGCTGTCGGCGGGTTGGTCCGCTGCCGGTACCGGGTCGGCGGCAGGGGTCGTGGACGTGGTCACGGCACCATGCAACGCCCGGATCAGCGCGCACGGCCCCGCCCTAACGGGATCCTGACAGGTGCGTGGATCGCGTCAGGATCCCGTCAGGACCGGCCGGTGCCATGAGGAGGCGGGCTTCACTGGACGGGTGAGCACGCACGCCCGGCCCGACGTCCACCCCACCGTGCTGGACCAGCCGGGCGCACGCTGCGGGATCGCCGGCGGCACGCTGTTCGTCGCCTCGGCGATCTGCACCGCCGTACCCCTGCAGGGGTGGTCGGGCGTGGCCGCACTCCTGGTCCTCACGGCCGCGTGGTGCCGCTTCCTGCCGCTGTCCCACGGCCTGTTCCTGGCCGTGGCGGGCTGGGCCTTCGCGACCGGCTTCGTCGTCAATGCCGGCGGCCAGCTCACCTTCGCGCCGGCCGACCTCGCCCGGCTCGCCGTGTACGCCGCCACCGCGTTCCTCGTCGCAGGAGCACAATGAGCGACATGAGCAGGCAGCGCCGGGTCGGCGGACTCGTCGTCGCCGTGCTGGCGCCGCTGCTCCTGGTGCCGGTGCTGGTGCCGCTGCGCGATCAGGTCAACCTCGCCAGCGACGTCGCCCTCTTCCTCGTCGTCGTGGTGGCCTCGGCCCTGGTCGGCGGTCCCGGGCCGGCCGTCGTCGCCGCGGTGCTCGGCGCGACCCTGCTGAACTTCTGGTTCACGCCGCCCTTCCACACCTTCGCCATCGACGACGCCAACAACGTGGTGGCCCTGATCGCCTTCGTGGTCGTGGCCGTGATGGTCGGCTGGGTCGTCGACCTCGCCGCCCGCAGGGCCGAGGCCGCCGCGGCGGCCGCCGGCATCGAGGCCGCCGACCGGGTCCGGGCCGCGCTGCTCACCGCCGTCGGCCACGACCTGCGCACCCCGCTGGCGGCCGCGAAGGCGTCGGTGTCCGGGCTGCGCAGCACCGACGTGTCGGTGTCGCCGCAGGACCACGACGACCTCCTCGCCACGGCCGACGACGCGCTGGACCGGCTCGCCGCACTGGTGGGCAACCTGCTCGACATGAGCCGCCTGCAGGCCGGGGCGATGCCGGTCCGGCTGCGGCCGGTGGCCCTGGGCGACGTGCTGGCGAGCGCCCTCGACGACCTGGGCGTCGCGCCCCGGGGCGTCGTGGTCGACGTACCCGACGACCTGCCGGCCGTCGTCACCGACCCGGGCCTGCTCGAGCGGGTGCTCGTCAACCTGGTGGCGAACGCCCAGCGGTTCAGCCCGGCCGGTCGCCCACCCCTGGTGCGGGCGGCCGTCGCCGGGGACGGGTCGACCGTGGTGGTGGAGGTCGTCGACCGCGGGCCCGGCATCGCGGCGGAGGACGCCGAACGGGTCTTCCAGCCCTTCCAGCGGCTCGGCGACACCGACAACTCCACCGGCATCGGCCTCGGCCTCGCGGTCGCCCGCGGCCTCACCGACGCCGTCGACGGTGACCTGGTCCCCGGCCGGACCGCAGGCGGCGGGCTCACGATGACCCTGTCCCTCCCGGCCGAGCCGCGCACCGGGGAGTCCTCGTGACCCGGGTGCTCGTGGTCGACGACGAGCCCCAGATCGTGCGCGCCCTGGGCATCAACCTGCGGGCGCGCGGCTGGGACGTGGTGACCGCCGGCGACGGGGTCGAGGCCCTCGACGTCGCGGAGCACGCCGACCCCGACGTCGTCGTCCTCGACCTCGGCCTGCCCGACCTCGACGGGGTCGACGTGATCACCCGGCTGCGCCGGCGCTCCAGCGTCCCGGTCCTGGTGCTGTCCGGGCGCAGCGACAGCATCGACAAGGTCGACGCCCTCGACGCCGGCGCCGACGACTACGTCACCAAGCCGTTCGGCATGGACGAGCTGATGGCCCGGCTGCGGGCGCTGGTACGCCGCGGCCAGGCCGAGGAGACCACGCCGGAGCAGGACCGGGTCGCCTTCGGCCGCGTCGTCGTCGACCTCGCCGCCACCCGGGTCACCGTCGACGGCGAGGAGGTCCGGCTCACCCCCACCGAGTGGCACCTGCTGGACGTCTTCGTCCGCAACCCCGGCCGCCTGATCAGCCAGCGCCAGCTGCTCAGCGAGGTCTGGGGACCGGGCTACGAGAACGCCCACGGCAACCTCCGCCTCTACATGGCCCAGCTGCGCCGCAAGCTCGAGCCCGAGCCGTCGCGGCCCGTGCACTTCCGCAACGAGCCGGGGATGGGGTACCGGTTCGAGCCCTGAGGGGTGCTGCCCGGTGGGTGGTCGTGTGCCTGAGGCAGCGGAAACCCGCTGCGTGGGGCACACGACCCGGCACGGCCGGCCGCGGCTGTGGACAACCGGATCGGGAGGTTCGGGCCCGCAGGAGCGGCGGGCAGGTCGCCTTGCATGCGTCCCGATGTCCACGAGCTCGCCGCCCGGCAGTGCGGCCTGCTCGCCCGCCGACAGCTGACCTCCCTCGGCATGTCCTGGAACGCGGTCGACCGCCAGGTCCGCGCCGGACGGTGGGCGGAGTGCTCCCCCCGCGTGGTGTGTACGACGACGGGTGCCCTCACGGTCGACCAGCAACGCTGGCTCGGGGTGCTGCACGCCGGTCCCCGCAGCGTCCTCGGCGGCCTGACCGCGGGTGCCCGTTGCGGCCTTCGTGGCTGGGAGCGTGCCGAGGTCACGGTCCTCGTCGACGACGAGCTGGCCTTCGAGCCCGTGTCGGGCATCGCGTTCTTCCGGTCGCGGCGACCCTTCGACCTGCTCACCGATCCGCGCCCCGGCATCCCCTGCGCCCGACTCGAGCCGGCGATCCTCCTGTGGGCGGGCTACGACGCGCCCCTGCGGGCCGCGCACGGCGTACTCGCAGCTACTGTCCAGCAGCGCCTGACGACCGCGGCCCGGCTGAGCGCGTGGGTCGAGCAGCTCCGTCCACTGCGGCGTGCCGCGGGCTTCCGGTCGATGCTGCGCGACGTCGAGGGCGGCGTCCACTCGGGGGCGGAGCGGGACGTGGCGCGCCTGTGCCGGCGCTTCGACCTGCCCTTCCCCGACCGACAGACGATCCGGGTCGACACCTCCGGGCGGCGCCGGTGGACCGACTGCGAGTGGCGGCTGCCCGGCGGTCGGATCCTCGTCCTGGAGGTCGACGGCGCTTTCCACATGGAGGTCACCCAGTGGACCGCCGACCTCCGCCGGGACCGTCGACTGACCGCACCGGACCGGATGGTGGTGCGGGCGTCGGCGTACGAGCTCCGGCACGAGCCGGCCGAGGTGGCCGCGGACCTCGTCGCCCTCGGTGTCCGCCCGCTCCGCGGGGAGTCGTGTGCCTGAGGCAGCGGAATCCCGCTGCGTGGGGCACACGACTCCCGGCCGGCACCCGGCTGCGAGGATGCGCGCGTGGGCGAGGTCTTCGAGTGCGAGATCCAGGCGCGGCTGCGCGACGTCAACCTCGGCGGGCACGTCGACAACGTCGAGGCGCTGCGGGTGCTGGACGAGGCGCGGCTGCTGTTCTTCCGGCACGCGCCCCTGGCCGGCGGGTCCGCGGGCGACCGGCCGGGGCTGTTCCGCGAGGTGCCGTCGGGGATCGTCGAGCTGGTCGGGTCGCAGCGCATCGACTACCACGCCGAGATGAGGTTCGTGGCCTTCCAGCCGTTCGTGGTGCGGATGTGGGTGGGCCACGTCGGCCGCTCGTCGATGTCGGTGTCCTACGAGCTGCGCGTCGCGCCCGACCAGCCGCCGGCGATCGTCGCCGAGAGCTCGGTGGTCTTCTGGGACCCTGCCGCCGGGTCGTCGTGGGCGATCTCGGACGAGGTGCGGGCCACCCTGGCGTCGTACACGGGGGCGCCGGTGGCGCTCAGGGAGCGACCCGGCCGCTGACCTCGTCGTCGGGGGTGGGGGCGAGCAGCCAGGCCAGGGTGACGCCGGCCAGCGCCAGCCCCAGGGACACGATCCCGACGACCGCTGCGTCGAAGGCGGCGCTCTCGAACGGGCGGTCCAGCCCGGCGAGGAAGGTGCCGACGGAGAGCAGCGCCGCGGCGCCGACCGCCGCGGGGAGCGTGACGGCCGGGAGCCGGCGGGGGCGCGGGGCATCGGCGAGCACCGGACGTCGTACGACGGCGAGGAGGGCCAGTCCCACGACCGTGATCCCGACGACGCCGCTGACGTGCTGCGCCCACTGCTCGCCCCGGAGCGGGCCGTGGAAGGTGTGCAGCCACTCGATGTTGCGCACGCCCCAGCGCCCGCGGTGGGTGAAGGCGTCCCACACGACGTGGGTCACCGAGCCGAGGACCGCGGCGAGCGGCGCGAGCAGCCAGGCCTTCGCACCGATGCGCGCGCGGCCCGGCAGCCGGTCGCGGACCCGGGCCGGGGCGGTGTCGACGATCGCGTCACGGCCCCAACGGTCCCAGCCGAGCAGCAGCACGAGGGTCAGCGCCAGGTCGACGGTGAGGATCCCGGCGAGGCTGTGGGTGTAGCCGTAGAGGCCCCACGACTGCGAGAAGACCGGCAGGTCGGGCGCCATCGAGCCGATGACCATCGCCGAGAGCGGTAGCCCGAGGCCGCGCAGCGGCAGGACCGCGGCCGGGTGGGCGATGGTGACGGGCACCCGGACAGGCTAGGCATTGCGGCCTCAGCCGCGGCACTAGGGTGACGGGCATGAGGCTCGGGATCGTGGTGCTGTCGGCCGTGCTGCTGCTGAGCGGCTGCTCCGACGACGGAGGCAGTGACGGCGACGAGGGGCGGGGCGGAGGTTCGCCCGCCGGCGCGGTCGACACCCGCGCGATCGAACTGCCGGCCGAGCTCGCCGGCCTGCGCGACCGCAGCGACGTCATCGAGGACCAGGCCGGCGCGGAGCGCGCCGAGACGGACCGGGAGAACGCCGAGAAGTCCGTGGCGCTGACGAAGGAGTGGTACGACCGGGCCTACGACGGCGCCGGCTTCGGCATGCGGACCTACGCCGACGACGAGCTCGAGCTCCTGCCGACCGTCATCGCGGTGCGGGCACCGGCCCCCGGCCTGACCAGCGGTCCGGTCGCCGACCCCGAGGTGCTGGGGATCGAGGCGGGCCCGAGCGTGCCCCGGCACGTCGAGTCCGACGGGGTCGAGTGCGTGGAGTTCTCGACCGTCACCGTCCCGGCCGGCCAGGAGGTCGACCCGGACAGTGTCGTCACCGGGCTCTGCTCGGCCACCGACGGCACGAACACCGTCTTCGTCCACGGCATCACCGGCGGTCGCGAGGGCCAGGAGCGGGCGATGGAGCTCGCCCGGGCAGCACTCGCCGCGATCGACTGACCCGGTCGCGCCGCCCCCTCACCGGCCCGCGATCCGCAGCGACGCGGTGAGCTCCTGCCCGGGCTCGATGCCCTCGAGTCCGGCCTGGCGTCGTACGGCCACCTTGAGCGGCACCAGGTAGCGACCGTCCTTGGGGAAGAGCGCGGTGGTGAAGTCGGTGTCGCCGATCCGCATCTCGACCGCGACCTGGCCCCAGTACTCCAGCCCGCGCGCGGCCTCCTTGATGTCGTCGCTGTCGTCCTCGGGCACGGCCAGGAACCAGTACGGCGCCGGGCCGCGCCACTCGACGACGGTGCCGGTGAAGGTCAGGTCCACGGCACGAGGGAAGCACCCCCCGGCGACAACCGGTCGGCACACCGGTCAGCGCACCGGCGAGCGCACCGGTCAGCGCAGCAGGGCGGCGATGTCGTCGTACCCGCGCCGCTCTGCGTGCTGCAGCGGCGTGACCCCGTCCTGGTCCCCGATGGTGCGGTCGGCCCCGGCGGCGAGCAGGATCCGGACGATCTCGACGTAGTCGTCGCTGCCGTCGCCGAGGATGATCGCCTCCAGCATCGCGGTCCAGCCGAGGTCGTTGACGTGGTCGATGTCGACGTCGGTCCGGACGACGCGGCGGATGTAGTCGACGTGGCCGCGCTCGCCGGCGGGGATGGGCGACAGGCCGCCGTAGCGGTTCCTGATCGTCAGGTCGGGGTGGGCCGGGAGCAGCGCCTCGAGCATCGCGACGCTGCCGGTCACACCGGTCACCAGCCACGGGGTGTCGTGGCGGTCGTCGAGGGCGTCCGGGTCCGCGCCCATCGCGACGAGCAGCTCCGCGACGGCGACGCGGTCGAAGGTGCTGGCCAGCAGCAGCGCCGTACGACGACGGGCGTCGCGGGCCTCGATGTCGGCTCCGGCGCGCAGGGCGACCGCCACGGCATCGGCGTCGCCGCGCTCGGCGGCCCGCAGCAGCGCGCCGTCGGGGTCGGCGGGGGCGTCGGCGGTGGTCACGGTCCTCAGGATCCTCTCCAGTCCGTCGTACCCGCGCTCGCGGGCCATCTGCAGCGGGGTCAGGCCGGCCGACGGCGAGACCTTGTCGAGCTGGACGCCGCCGGCGGCGAGGACGCGCAGCGTGGTGGCGTAGGCCGGCGTGTCCTCGCCGAGCCAGACCGCCTCGTGGATGGCCTGGTAGCCGATCCGGTTGACGTGGTCGCGCTGGATGCCAGCGCGCAGCAGCTCGCCGACCACCAGGCCGTGGCCGCGCTCGGCGGCGCGGATCAGGCCGGTGCCGTTCCAGCTGTCCTTGTCGTCCACCTTCGCCCCGTGGCGCAGCGCGAGCCGCAGCAGCTCGAGGTGGCCCTCGCTGGTCGCGACCAGGTAGGCGGACTGCTCGGTGCTGTCCTTGGCGTTGACGTCGGCGCCCTGCCGGACCAGCCGGCGGGCGGTCCCCACGTCGTTCGCCCACGCGGCGTCACGCAGCTGCTGGTCGAGCGCGGCCTGCTGCTCCGTCGTGAGCCCGGGGGTCGTGCCGGCCGCCTCCGCCCGGGCCGTGCCGGGGTCTCGTGACGGTTGCTGCGCAACCTCCTCGACCACCGGCCGCTCGCCGCCACCCCCGCAGGCGCCCAGGAGGAGCGCGAGCGGGAGGGCGGCCAGGACGGCGCGGTTCATCGCGTCGGGTCCGTGACGACCTCGTACGGGCCCGACGCGACGGCCTCGTCGAAGTTGCTGTCGACGTACAGGATCCGGCCGCGCAGCGTCTTCGCCGTGGTCAGCACGCGGTCGGCCGACGAGGGCTCCTGGCCGAGGGTGACCAGGCGGCTGCCGTCGGCGGAGACCCGCAGCGTGGCGACCATCCGGCTGAAGTTGCGTACGACGGTGAGCCGGTTGCCCCGGCGGACCAGGCCGTCGGCGTTGACCAGGTCGGTGTCGGTCGCGATCTCGCTGGCCTCGCCGGTGCGGGAGTCGAAGCGCCACATCCGGCCGACATTGCCCTGCGCGACGACGAACGCGCTGCGGTCGGCGGAGAGCACGATGCCGCCCAGGTTGAAGCCGGCCGAGCGGGTGATGGTGCCGGTGGCGTCGGCCCACAGGGTCGCCTCCCAGCCGTCCTCGCCCTCGGCGACGCGGAAGACCTGCGGGTCGTTGGAGTTGGTGAAGTACGCCGCCCCGTCGCGGCCGATCGCCACGTCGTTGAGGAAGGCGTCGGCGGTGCCGGGCACGCGGAGCGCGGCGAGCAGGGCGCCCTCCTTGTCGTAGACCCAGAGGTCGGGGCGACCGGTGCCGATGCCGTTGGGGCCGCCGGCGACGTACACATTGCCCTCGTGGTCCACGGTGATGCCGCGGGCGGTGAAGCGGCCGTCGGTGCCGTCGCCCTCCAACCACTCCTCGGTCTGCGCGGACTGCACCGAGCCGCGGTGGATCTCGCCGCCGGTGACCTCGCTGACGTAGAACAGGCCGCGACGCTCGTCGGCGCCGATGCCCTCGAACTTCGAGCCGACCGGGCTGGCGGCGTCGCCCTGCAGGAGGTACGACGCCGGGCGGCCGCCCTCGTCGGCGGACGCGGGGGTGGCGGTCGCGGCGAGGCCGAGCGTGGTGGCGGCGGTGGCGAGGAGCAGGGAGCTGGGGATGAGGTGGTTGCGCTTCATGGCTCCACCTTGCGCCGGTCGGGCCGTCCGGCACGTCGGGCAGGTGGGTAGCCCTCGATAGCCAATTGGATGATGCCGCCGGCCACCCCGCATCCCTAGTGTCGTGCGTCGGAAGTTGTTGGTCGGTTGGCGTGCTCAGCGTGCGTGCATCGCAAGGCGCCGGCGCGAAGCCATACCGGGTCGTCTCGCGAGCGTCGGCAACGCCGCGAGGTGCGTGCGATGGGTGCGCGAAGCGCTCAAGAACTTCCGAGGCGCGACACTAGGGTGAGGAGGTCATGTCTGTCCTCAGCTCCGTCGCGCGCCGTCCGGGTGAGCACGGCATCCTCGCCCCGGCCGTGCGGCTGGACCGCTGGCTGCTCGCCGTGCTCGTGGTGCTGCTCGTGACCTGCGCCGTCCGGTACGCCGAGCGCCACGGCCTCGACGCCCGGGGCTTCGCCGTGCTGGCCGGGGCCCTCGTGCTCGGCCTGGCCTACGCGACCCGCGGGCTGGTGCGAGGCACGACCTGGTGGCCGACCGTGTGGGTGACCGGCATGGTCGTGCTGTGGGGAGCGCTGACCGCGGTCGCGCCGTCCTTCGCGTGGTGCGCGGTGCCGGTCGCGTTCGCCGTGCTGCAGGTGCTGCCGTTCGCGTGGGCGGTGGGCTGCGTGGTCGCGATGACCGTGCTGCTGACCGCCGCCTGGCGACGCATCACCGACGGCTTCGACCCGGTGCAGGTCGCCGGCCCGATCGGCGTCGCCCTCGTCACCGTCCTCGCCTACCGCGCCCTGGACCTCGAGACCCGTGCCCGGCAGGCCCTCGTCGACCAGCTCGTCGAGGCGCAGGCCGAGCTCGCCGAGGAGCAGCACCGCACCGGTGCCCTCGCCGAGCGGACCCGCCTCTCGCGCGAGATCCACGACTCCGTCGGGCAGGGCCTCTCCAGCATCAACCTGCTCCTGCAGGCCGCCGAGCAGGCGTGGTCCGCGCAGCCGGAGACCGCGCGCGGGCACGTCCGCACCGCCGCCGCCACCGCCCGCGACGGCCTCGACGAGGTACGCCGCGTGGTGCGCGACCTGGCCCCCGCGGAGCTCACCGACGACGCCGACACCGCTGCCCTGGCCGCGGCACTCGAGCGCGCCGCCGCCGAGTCGACGCTCGCGACGGCCGGCCTCGACGTCGCCGTCCGCGTGCACGGCACCCCGGTCCCGGTGCCACCCGACGTCGCCGCCGCCCTGGTGCGCACCGCCCGCGGCGCCCTCGCCAACGTCCGCGAGCACGCCGCCGCCGGCCGGGTCGCGCTCACGCTGACCTACCAGCTGGACGAGGTGGTCCTCGACGTCCGCGACGACGGACGCGGCTTCGACCCGGCGCTGGTGCGCCCGTCCGGCACCCGTGGCCGCGGGCTCGCCGGCATCCGTGAGCGCGCCGCGGGGCTCGGCGGGCGCACCGAGGTGGAGAGTGCTCCCGGGGAGGGCACGACCGTCTCGGTCAGCTTCCCGCTGCGAGCCCAGCCAGAGGAGGGACCGTGATCCGGATCGTGCTGGTCGACGACCACCCCGTGGTCCGGGCCGGGCTGCGGGCGCTCGTCGACGGCCAGGAGGACCTCTCCGTGGTCGGTGAGGCCGACGGGCTCGACGCGGCCCTCGCCGTGGTCGCGGCGGACCGGCCGGACGTCGTACTCATGGACCTGAGCCTGGGGGCAGGTGAGGCGGGCGGCGCGCAGGTGACCGCTGCGGTCCGGGCACTGCCGGAGCCACCCGAGGTGCTGGTGCTGACGACCTACGACACCGAGTCCGACATCCTGCGGGCGCTGGAGGCCGGCGCGCGGGGCTACCTGCTCAAGGACGCCCCGCCGGACGAGCTGTTCGCCGGAATCCGCGCCACCGCGCGCGGCGAGACCGTGCTGGCCCCGTCGGTCGCGGCCACGCTGGTGCGGCGTACGACGCCCGGCGCGACCACGATCACCGAGCGCGAGGTCGAGGTGCTCGAGCTGCTGTCGCGCGGCCTGGGCAACAAGGAGATGGCGCGCGAGCTGTTCGTCTCCGAGGCGACGGTGAAGTCCCACCTGTCGCACATCTACACCAAGCTCGGGGTCGACACCCGGGCCGGCGCGGTCGCGGCCGCGATCGAGCAACGCATCATCCGACCCGTGGGAGGTTGAGGACATGCCCATCAACGACGACGACCGACGACACCTGGCGCGCTGCGTGGAGCTCGCGTCCCACGCCGTCGACATCGGCGACGAGCCGTTCGGCTCCGTGCTGGTCGACAGGGACGGCCTCGTGCTCTTCGAGGACCACAACCGCGTCAGCGGCGGCGACGGCACCCGCCACCCCGAGCTCGCGATCGCCCTGTGGGCGGCGGCCAACGTGCCCGTCGCGGACCGGCCGGCCCTGACCGTCTACACCTCCGGCGAGCACTGCGCGATGTGCTCGGCCGCGCACGCGTGGGCCGGCCTGGGCCGGATCGTCTTCGCGACCTCGACCCCGCAGCTGCTCGGCTGGCTGGAGGAGCTCGACGTCCCGGGCGGCCCGGTCACCCCGCTGCGGATCACCGAGGTGGCCCCGGGCATCCCCGTCGACGGCCCGGCCGAGGAGTTCGCCGGCGCGGTGCGTGCGCTGCACGAGCGCTACCACCGCCGCTGATCCGTCGTACCGGACCCAGTGGTCGTGATCTCGGGCAGAAGCCAGCCATTGAGTCCGGTACGACGGGCAGCAGGATCGGACGTGGCCGCCATACTCGCGCCATGGCCGATCGACGGGGCGCGACGCCCACGCCACCCACCGACTCCGAGGTCGTCAACGAGCGCTGGGACGGCGAGGACCTGTCCGGTCGCACCTTCACCCGGGTCGCCTTCGTCGACGTCGACCTGACCGAGGTGACCGCGGCCGGCGCGACCTTCGACGAGTGCACCTTCCGCGACTGCGACCTCAACGCGACCCGGTTCACCGACTCCGGCTTCCTCAACTGCACCTTCACGAAGTCGTCCTTCTTCGGGGCGCGCTTCGAGGGCTGCAAGCTGGTGGGCTCGATGTTCGACCGGTGCCGGTTCGGGTCGTTCGAGGTCGTGGGCGGCAGCTGGCACCTGGTCGGCCTGCCGGGCGCCGACCTCCGTCGTACCGTCTTCCGCCGGGTCGACCTGCGCGAGGCGGACCTCACCGGCGCGCGGCTCAACGACGCCACGCTCCACCACGTCGACCTCGCCGGAGCCTGGCTGCACCAGGCCGACCTCTCCGGCGCGGACCTGCGCGGGTCCGACCTGAGCGCCGTCGACCCGGTCGCCCACCAGCTCCGCAAGGCGGTCGTCGACCTGGACCAGGCCGTCGCGCTGGTGCGGGCGCTGGGCCTGAAGGTCGAGGAGGACGCGCCGCTCGACCCGTGACGGGCGGGCTCAGCCCTTCTCGACCGCTGCGAGGACCTTGTCGAGCTTCGCCTTCAGGTCCGGCACCTCGTCGAGCAGCACCAGCTTGTCGTTGAGGTCGCCGAGCAGGGTCTGCACCTGGCCGAGCACGTCACGCGTCTCGGCGAGCGTGGCGTCGACGGTCGTGAGCTTGCCGTCCACATTGGTCAGGGTGCCCTCGACGGTGCTCAGCGTCCCGCCGACCGTGCCGAGCGTGGTGTCGACATTGGTCAGCGCGACCTCGGCGTTCTTCAGCACCTTGTCGGCGCGCTTGAGGACGTCGGCGACGGGGTTCAGGCCCACGGTTTTCTCCTTCGGTACGACGACGGTGTCGATCGGTGTCGGAGGCACACCTTGTCAGGCCGCACCCCCGAGGCGGTGGAACTTCACGCCAGTCGGCCCAGGACGCTCTCGGATTCGATCAGGCCGGCATCACTCGGCGCCTCGCCCTTCCCGAAGACCTTGTCGTGCTGCTTGGCCCGCCAGGCCAGGTGCGCCTCGGCCGGCCTGTCGTAGCCGTAGCGCTCACGTGCCTGCTCCGGCGTGAGGACCTCGCGGTTGGTGGGCGGGACCCCGAGGAAGACCGGCGCGACGACCGGGACCGTGCTGGGCGAGAGCAGCCCGAGGATCCGCAGCTGCAGCCGCTTGCTGAAGGTGAGCAGCGCGAAGGTGACCTTGAGGACCGGCAGCACGGCGAGGTCGACGGCGCGCGACTGGTGCAGGTCGCCCATCTCCCGCATCCAGCGCGGCAGGGTCGCGATCACGCCGGCCCGGAAGAACCTCCCGACCACCCACTGGCCGGGCCGCAGGACCCACGGCACGCGAACGAGCTGGTCGACGTCCATCAGGTGCTTCATCGCCCGCTGCGCGATCGGTGAGCCGGACATCACCGGCCGCATCCGCTCGTAGTAGGCGTGCAGCTCGGCCCGGTTGCGCGGGACGTCGGCGGGGTCGCAGGTCTGCAGCTCGGCGGCTACCGCGCACTCGGCCCAGTACTGCGCCTCCTCGGCGGCGGTGAGCCGGCCGGGGCCGTACATCTCGTAGGCCTTGAGCACCGAGTGCCAGCCGGTGACCAGGATCCACAGCTGCGAGTCGGGGTCGTTGGCGTCGTACTGCCCGCCGCCGTAGGGCTCGGTGCCGATCGCCTTGCTGTGCACCTTCACGAGCACGTCGGCGGCCCGCGAGGTGGTGCGGCTGTCGCCGAAGGCGACGAGCGCGAAGTAGCGGATCGTCCGGTCGTAGCGGGTCTTGGGGCGCCGGTAGATGTCCTGGGTCCGGTCCACCGACGCGACCAGGTTGGGGTCGAGCTCCTCGACGACGACGGCGCGGCTGAAGCCGATCGTCAGTGAGGTCGGGTAGCCCCAGACCCGCCACGCGACGGAGTCGGGTCCGAAGAAGCCGTAGTCCTCGGCAGGGGTGATCTCGGAGCGCTTGGGCATCGCCATGGCGGCCATATTGCTACAGTTGTGTAGTAATTGGAAGACCCCAGGACGACCTAGGGTGGGGACGTGACCCAGCAGACCCGGAAGCGGCGCCCGTACGCCGCCCGCATGCCGATCGAGGAGCGTCGTACTCAGCTCCTCGACGCGGCGCTGCGCGTCATCGACCGCGACGGGTACGACGGCGTCTCGATCGACGCGATCGCCAAGGAGGCCGGGGTCACCCGGCCGGTCGTCTACGGCGCCTTCGACGGCCTCGGCCCGCTCCTCACCGCGCTCCTGGACCGCCAGCAGCAGCGCGCGATCACCCAGCTCTTCGCCGCGCTCCCGACCGAGACCGCCACCGACGCGGTCGCCGTCGTCGACCTCTCCGGGCCGCGGCTGCACCAGATGCTCCTCGACGACCCGGTGACCTGGCGGGCGATCCTGCAGTCGCCGGCCAACGTCCCCGAGGTCGTCCGCGCCCGCATCGAGGCCGACCGCCAGCAGGTCCGCACCATCATCGAGGGCCTGGTCACCGGCGTCCTGGGCCCGAAGGTCGACGCCCCGGTGATGGCGCACGGGATCATCGCCCTGCTGGAGCACTTCGGCCGCCTCGTCCTCGACGACCCGGAGGAGTACGACGCCGCTCGGCTCACCGCGGCCGCCAGGGCGCTCGCGGCATCATGGACGCCGTGACCGGTCGCACCGTCCGCCTGGCCGCCCCCGCCGACGCCGGCGTGGTGGGCCGGCTGCTGTTCGACTTCAACTCCGAGTTCGAGGCGCCGACGCCGTCGGCCGGCGAGCTCGCCCGCCGCTTCACCGCCCTGCTGGCCCGTGAGGACGTGCTCGTCGTGCTGGCCGAGGACGGCGAGGCCGCCACCGGCTTCGGCTACCTCACGCTCCGGCCGACCCCGTACGGCGACGGGCCGCTCGCCCAGCTGGAGGAGCTGTACGTCGTACCCGACCTCCGCGACGGGGGCATCGGCACGGCGATCCTCACCCGGGCGGTCGACGAGGTGCTCGCCAGGGACGCGATCGAGGTGCACATCAACGTCGACGAGGTCGACGTGGACACCCGGCGCTTCTACGAGCGCCACGGCTTCGTCAACATCGAGCCCGGCACGGACCACCGGATGCTCTGCTACCTGCGCGAGCTGTGACGGCGCCCCCGATGGAGATCCGCACCGCGTCTGCCGGCGAGGCAGCCGCGCTGTCGGCGCTGGCCCTGCGGTCGAAGGCCCACTGGGGCTACGACGCCGCCTTCCTCGACGCCTGCCGCGCCGAGCTCACGCTCCGCGAGGACGAGCTGGCGGACCGTCGTACCCTCGTCGCCGAGCTCGACGGCGCGCTGGCCGGGTTCGGGACCCTCGAGGGCGACCCGCCCGCCGGCGAGCTCGGGATGCTCTTCGTCGAGCCGGCCGCGATCGGGCGCGGTGTGGGCGGCGCGCTGCTCGCGGCCCTGGTCGGCCGGGCCCGCGGCCTGGGCTTCACCCGGTTGGCGATCGACGCCGACCCGAACGCGGAGGCCTTCTACCTCGCGCACGGCGCGGTCCGGGTCGGCGAGGTGGCGTCGGGCTCGTGGCCCGGCCGCGTGCTGCCACAGCTGGAGCTGGCGGTCACTCCAGGTTGACGTCGGCGAAGATCAGGACCGGCCAGGCGATCACCTCTCCGACGTACGACGCGGTCGCGTCGAGGCCGTGCAGCTTGCTGAGGTGCTGGCGGTGGGCGTCGGCCCAGAAGACGCCGACGACGAGATAGGGCAGGGCGAGCCAGACCCCGACGATGATCAGGTCGCGCACCCACGACCGCTGCTCGAGCGCGTTCTCCGTTGCCGTCATGACGTCACGGTAGGCGAGTCCGAGCGCAATTACTACACTTGTGCAGTAATTGCGTGGCGTCGATGTCGGCGGTCCCGGGCAGGGTGGCCCCATGACCACCTCCCCCGTCACCGAGCTCCTGTCCGTCTGCATCGACACCTCCGACGCGGCGCGGCTCGCGCAGTTCTACGCCGACCTCACCGGCGGCGAGGTCACCGGCGTCTACCCCGAGTACGGCTACGCCTCGGCCTCCGTCCTCGGCTCGACGCTCAACTTCCAGACCGTCGAGGGCTACTCCGCGCCCCAGTGGCCCGGCCAGGAGCACCCGCAGCAGTTCCACCTCGACTTCCGGGTGCCCGACCTCGACACGGCGCTCGCCCACGCGACCTCCCTCGGCGCGACCGTCGCCGACAGCCAGCCGGAGGGGGTGACCTGGCGGGTCATGCTCGACCCCGACGGCCACCCGTTCTGCCTGTGCCCGCCGCAGGAGCAGTGAGGCTCAGCCTCGGCGGTAGGTCAGGTGCGTGACGTGCGGCGTGTGCCGCACGGACGCCGGCACCAGCCCGGTCCGGGGCACGCCGTCGAAGAGCCGCGAGCCGTCGTGGCCGTCCGCGGCGGACAGGCCCGACACGTGCGGCACCACGTGCCAGCGCAGCTCGTCGAGCTGGCCGGCCGCCATCACGGCGTTGATCGTGGAGGCGCCGCCGGCGATCGCCACGTTGCGGTCGCCGGCGGCCTCGCGCGCGCGGTCCAGCGCGACGTCGAGGCCCTCGGTGACGAAGTGGAAGGTCGTGCCGCCCTCCATCGGGAGCGGGTCGCGCTCGTGGTGGGTCAGCACGAAGACCGGCGCGTGGTACGGCGGGTCCTCGCCCCACCAGCCGCGCCAGGCCAGGTCCCAGGCACCCCGGCCGGGGCTGAACATGTTGCGCCCCATCACGAAGGCGCCCGCGTCGACGATCGCGTCCACCTCGGCCCGGTTGTCGTCGCCGTGGTCGAACATCCACCCGTGCAGCGGCCCCTCGTCGAAGTCGCCGAAGGGGCGCTCCAGGCGCTGGCCCGGGCCGGCCCCGAAGCCGTCGATCGTGGTGGAGATGTCAGCGGTCACGATGCCCATGCCGGACTGACCGCCGGTGCCCCGAAAACTCATCGTGGCCGTCCGCGGGACCGTGGGAGGATCGGGCCGTGCTGGGCATCACCGACCTGTCGACGTACCTCGTCGGCCTGATCCTGATCATCCTGCTGCCCGGCCCGAACTCCCTCTACGTCCTCTCCGTCGCCGCACGGCGCGGGGTCCGCGACGGCTACCGCGCGGCAGCCGGTGTGTGGACCGGCGACGCCGTGCTGATGACCCTCTCCGCCGCGGGCGTGGCCTCGCTGCTGCAGGCCAACGACCTGGCGTTCTCGATCGTGAAGTGGGTCGGCGCCGGCTATCTCGGCTACCTCGCCTTCACCATGCTGCGCGGCGCCCTGCTGATGTGGCGGGCCCGCGCGCGGGCGGTGCAGGCGGTCAAGGACGGGGCGCCGCCGCCGGTGCCGAACGAGCGCCCCTACCGGCGCGCGCTGGTCATCAGCCTGCTCAACCCGAAGGCGATCCTCTTCTTCGTCGCCTTCTTCGTGCAGTTCGTCGACCCCGCCTACGACAAGCCGGCGCTGTCGTTCCTCGCCCTCGGGACGCTCGCGCAGGTCGCGAGCGTCGCCTACCTGTCGGCGCTGATCTTCGGCGGCACCCGCCTCGCGGACGCCTTCCGGCGCCGCCGGGCGCTCTCCGCGGCCGGCACATCGGCGGTCGGCGCGATCTTCCTGGGCTTCGCGGTCAAGCTCTCGCTCGCGCACGCCTGAGCGGGCGCCGGGTCACCACGAGACCTCGTCGCAGGCCGTCGAGCGGTGGCCCTCCACCTGCAGCGTGGCGTGCTCGATCTGGTGCTGCTCGCGCAGCACGGCCTGCCCGGCGCGCAGCGCGACCGTCGCGTCGGCTCCCTCGCTCAGCACGAGGTGGGCCGTGGCGACGTTCATCCCGGAGGTGAGCGTCCAGACGTGGAGGTCGTGGACGTCGCACACCCCGTCCACCGACGCCAAGGACGCGGTCACGGCCTCGATCTCCATGCCGGCCGGCACGTGCTGGCCGAGCACGGCGAGCACCTCGCGCCCGAGCACCACGGCCCGGACCGCGACGAAGCCGCCGATCAGGAACGCGACGACCGTGTCCCACACGCCGTTGCCGGTCGCGAGGATCAGGCCGCCCGCGGCGAGGACGCCGACGCTCCCGGCGGTGTCGGCGACGACCTCGAGATAGGCGCCCTTGACGTTGAGCGAGTCCTTCGCGCCCGCGCGCAGGAGCAGCAGCGCGGCGACGTTGACGAGCAGGCCGAGCAGGCCGACGACGAGCATCGGGCCGGTCTCGACGTCGACGTCCTCACCCATTCGGCCGACCGCCTCGACCACGACGTAGACGGCGACGCCGAGCATCATCAGGGCCGCCAGGCCGGAGGCGAAGACCTCGGCCCGGTAGGACCCATAGGTACGACGCCCGGTGCTGTCCTCCCGGGTCGCGATCTTGGTGGCGACGAGCGCCGCCCCCAGCGCGACGACGTCGGCCGCCATGTGGCCCGCGTCGGAGATCAGCGCGAGCGAGCCGCTGACGATGCCGACGACGAGCTCGACGACGAAGAAGGCCGCGATCATCGCGAAGGAGATGGCGAGCCGCCAGCGGTGGCGCCCGCCGGCGTGCCCGGTCGTCGTACCGCCGGCGTGGCCGTGCCCGTGACCGACGCCCATCACCACTCCTCGTCGCCGTGCAGGGCGGCGGGCCCGAAGTTCGCCGACAGGACGACGGCCTCGCCGGTGGCCTCGAGCAGCCGCTCGGCCGCGCGCAGGACGTCCGCGGTGGCCGCGGGATGGGCGAGGGAGAACATCGACGCCCGTCCGCTGGGCCGGGAGACGACGAGGCCGCAGTCGCGCAGGCAGGCGAGGTGCTTGGACACCGTGGACTGCGCCAGCCCGAGGTGGTCGGTCAGGTCGACGACGCGGTGCTCGCCCAGCGCGAGGTGCTGCAGGATCGCGAGCCGGTTGGGATCGCTGAGGCCGTGCAGCAGGCAGGCCGCCGCGACCAGCGCCTCCACCTCGGACGAGGCCTCCACCTTATTCATCGCCATACGGCGATGTAATCACCGTTCGGCGACGCCGGTCAAGGCGGCGCCCGGCCGCCGGGAACGTAAAGTTCTCCGACTTCCCGCGTCCGGTCGGCGGATCCTCGTCTACGGTCGACGCAGGGAGGAGCCCACCTCGGGCAAGTGCGGGGCCCCGTGGAGAGGGAGAGCGGACGCGACCGGTGGTCGCCTCCGCTGACAAGGCGGGACAAGTGGTGGTGCGGGTCGACGGCGGTGGCACGCCGCCCGGTGGCATGCCCTCGGGTGCGTCCGAGCAGGAGGCGCAGCGACTGCGCCTGATCCTCGAGGCCACGCCGAGCGCGATGCTCATGGTGGACCGGACGGGCCATGTCGTGCTGGTCAACGCCCAGGCGGAGAACCTGTTCGGCATCGGTCGGGCGCGGCTGCTGGAGATGGAGGTCGAGGACCTCATCCCGCGGCGCTCCCGGGCGGCCCACCACACCTACCGGACGCGCTATCTCGCGAACCCTGCCGCTCGTCCCATGGGTGCCGGACGCGACCTCTACGGGTTGCGGGGGGACGGGACGGAGGTCCCGATCGAGATCGGCCTCAACCCGATCCGGATCGGCGACGAGTCGTTCGTGCTCGCCTCCGTGATCGACATCAGCGAGCGCCTTGCGACCCAGGCGGCGCTGGAGACCATCGGCCGGGACTCGCTGCGCCGCACCATCCTCGCCAGCATGCCCTGCAGCGTGGTGGCCACCGACCTGGCGGGCCGCATCCTGGCCGCGAACCCCGCGACCGAGGTGCTGCTGGGATATCCGGAGGCGGAGCTCGTGGGGGCGCCGCTGAGTCGCCTCTACGCCGGCCAGCGGGAACCCGGCGACCGCGTGCTCGACCTGCCCGCCGTGGCCACCGGCGAGGAACGGGAGCTCACCTATCGCCGCCGCGACGGCTCCGAGGTCCCCGTGGGCGAGGTCATCAGCCCGGTCACCGACGACGACGGCGTCCTCACCGGCTACCTCGCCGTCGGCTTCGACATCACCAAGCGGGTCGAGGACAGGGCGCGCGTCGCGTACCTCGCGAGCCACGACTCCCTGACCGGACTGCCCAACCGGGCCACGCTGACCCGCCACCTCGAGGACGCGATCCGGGAGGCCGAGCGCAAGCAGGAGCGCGTCGCCCTGCTCCTCCTCGACGTCGACCACTTCAAACGGGTCAACGACTCCCTCGGCCACCATGTCGGCGACCGCCTGCTGCTGGGGCTGGCCGACCGCCTGCGGCGTACGGTCCAGGACCGCGACCTCGTCGCCCGGCTCGGAGGCGACGAGTTCGTCGTGGTGATCTGCGGGCTGACCCGCATCGAGGAGGTCAGCGCCCGGGTCGAGCGGCTGGCCGCCGCCCTCCCGGGGTCGGTGAGCGTCGACAACCGCGAGGTCCTGGCGACCGCCAGCATCGGCTGCGCGGTCTTCCCCGACCACGGCCGCACCCCGGCCCACATGCTGAAGCACGCCGACATCGCGATGTACCGCGCCAAGGCGGCCGGGCGCAACAACCTGCGTTGGTACGACGCCTCGATGGGCGCCGACGGCAGCGACAAGCTGGTCCTGTCCACCGCGCTGCAGCAGGCGCTCGACCGGGACGGCGAGCTGTCGGTGGCCTACCAGCCGCAGGTGGACCTCGCGACGGGGGCGCTGCTCGGCTTCGAGGCGCTCGCCCGCTGGACCTCGCCCGCACTGGGCGTCGTACCCCCCGACCGGTTCATCCCGGTGGCAGAGGACTCGGGCCTCATCGCGCACCTCGGAGCGCAGGTGTTGCGGCAGGCGTGCCGCGACGCGGTGACCTTGCGCGAGGAGCTCGGGCTGCCGCTGCGGATGGCCGTGAACGTCTCGCCCCGGCAGTTCGCGCGCAGCACCTGGCTCGACGAGGTGGACGCGGCGCTGTCGGAGTCCGGCCTCGACCCCGCGGCCCTCGAGCTCGAGATCACCGAGGGAACCCTGATGGACGACGACAACGACGTCCGGCTGGTCCTCCACGAGCTCAAGAGCATCGGCACGCGGATCGTCGTCGACGACTTCGGCCAGGGCTACTCGAGCCTTGCCTACCTGACCCGCTTCCCGCTCGACAAGCTCAAGATCGACCGCGAGTTCGTCCGTCGCATCGCTGCGACCCACGCGGACGCCGCCGTCATCGACGCCATCCTCGCCATGTCCCACGCGCTGGGGATGCGGGTGTCCGCCGAGGGTGTCGAGACCCTCGAGCAGGTGGAGTACCTCCGTGCCCGCGGCTGCGACGAGGCCCAGGGCTTCTACTACGGCGAGGGCGCTCCCCTCGTCGACGTCGCGAACCGGACCAGCCGCCTGGTCCTGAGTGCTCACCCATCGACCGCCGGAGCCGAAGGAAGAACGTGACCGAAGCTGTCCTGTACGACGCCGAGACCGGCCTGCCGGGGAGGCCCCTGCTCATCGACCGGCTCCGCATGGCGCTGCGGGGTGCCGAGCGCACCGGCCACGAGGTGGGCCTGGTGCTCGTCGACATCGAGGCGGTGGAGGACCCCGAGGGTCCGGTCGACGCCGCCGACCTGGCCGGAGTGCTCAAGGAGGTCGGGGAGCGGCTCAGCTCGTGCGTGCGCGGTGTCGACTCGGTCGGCCGCCTCGGACCGACCACGTTCGCCCTCGTCCTGCAGGGCGAGGTGGGGGAGGAAGGCCTGAGGGTGCTGGCCCACCGCGTCCTCTTCGAGCTCAGCCCTCCGGTCGTCATCCGCCTCCGGCAGTTCTTCGTGCTGGCCAGGCTGGGCGGCACCATCGCGCGTCCCCGGGTCGACGACCCCGGCACCATGCTGCAGCGGACACGCCAGGCGCTCGCCACGGCCCAGGAGCCCGACGGGGAGCTCTTCGTGCTCCACCTCCCGTAGGGCTAGTCTCGGGCCTCGTGCTGATGCGACCGGCGGAGCTCGAGGCGATCCGCAAGGGCGAGGTCGACCTCGCGTTCCGCCGTTGGGACCGGCCGCGGGTGAAGGTCGGCACCCGGCTGCGCACGGCCGTGGGCCTGGTCGAGGTGGTCAGCGTCGAGCAGACCTCCCTGTCGGCGCTGCGGGCCGAGGACGCACGTCGTGCGGGCGCCGCCTCGCTCGGCGCCCTCAAGGACGCGCTCGCCCAGCGCGCCGAGCGTCCGGTCTTCCGGGTCGGCCTGCGCTACGCCGGCACCGACCCGCGCGAGACCCTGCGCGACGCGCTCCCCGACGCCGACGAGGTCCGCACCATCCTGGCCGGCCTCGACCGGCTCGACGCGGCGTCGCCGATCGGACCGTGGACGCGGACGACGCTGAGGATCATCGACCGCAACCCGGAGGTCCGCGCACCCGAGCTGGCCGCCGAGCTGGATCGCCCGACCGCGGAGTTCAAGCGCGACGTCCGCAAGCTCAAGGAGCGCGGGCTGACAGAGTCGCTCGCCATCGGCTACCGGCTCTCGCCCCGGGGCGAGGTCGTCCTCGACCACGAGGACGGGCCGCGCGAGCGGGCACCCCGGCGCGAGGGCCACCCGCTGCCGCGGACCATCGGCGCGCCGGCGACGCGGGCGCTGCGAGCCGTCGACGTACACACCCTCGAGGCGATCAGCGGCTGGACCCGCCGCGACCTCGCCGCCCTGCACGGTGTCGGCCCGATCGCGCTCGACCGGCTCGAGGCGGCGCTGGCCCAGCTGGGCCTGTCGTTCGCCTGAGGAGCCTGAGCAGCGGCGGCGGCGGGACCGCGTGACGTCCGGGACGTCATACGAAGCGGTCGCCCGGACGGCCCCTTCGCATGACGTCCGGCGACCCACCTCCGTGGCGGCCGGCGGACGTCATGCGAAGCGCGCGTGATGGCGCTCGATTCGTATGACGTCCCGGCGACACCACGGGCAGGGGCGCCGGCCGCTGGTCACCCCCGCGACGGTCCGGCCTCGACACAGGCGCCGACCGGCGCGGCCGGACCGGCCGGGTGGTCGCCGAGCGCGCCCGTGGCCCGGGACCGGCCGAGGTTCCACTCCAGCCAGTCGTCCCCGCCGGTCTCCCGTCCGCCGAGCGCGCAGCGGCGCTCGTCGCCGGTGAGGTCGGTGAGCACCGGGACCGCGTCGTCGGAGAGCCCGGCGAGGTAGGTCCAGTCCACGCGACCGGTCTCGGCGTACCGGTCGAGGTTGTGGCGGGCGATCCACGCGTCGGGGTTGGCGAGGGCCAGGCCGAGGAGGGCGACGGCCCCGCTGACCAGGGCGAAGCGCGGCAGCCAGCCGGAGCGCAGCGCCACACCGCTCATCAGCACCGCGAGCACGAGCAGCCCGAGCCAGCCCTCGAAGACGTCGACGAGCAGACGCAGCCGGGTGAAGCCGTAGGCCTCCTGGTAGACCTGCATCCGGTGCAGCGCCGACGCCACGACCACCAGCGTCTCGACGCACAGCACGCCGAGGGCGACCCGCAGCCAGAGCCGGTCGGACGCGGTCTCGCGCGACGCCTTGCGCCCGGCCGCCCAGATGACGAGCAGCGTCAGCGCCGTCGCGATGGTCAGCTGGGCGAAGCCCTCGTGGACGTACTCCGCATAGGTGAGTCCCGTCGTACGACGGAGGTAGTCGTGCCCGCCGAAGGCCACGGTCGCCTGCGCCGCGAGGAAGACCGCGAACACCCCGACGACGAAGCCGACCGGGACGAGCCACTCGTAGCGGCGCGCCACCGCACTGGTGCGGGAGCCCTCGCCGTCGACGCGCGGCGGGTTGAGCGCGAGGTACGCCGCCGCGAGGACCGTGCCCGCGACCGCGACGGAGACGAACGCCCGCAGCGCGAAGGTCTCGCGGGCCAGGTCGGGGACGACCGCGTCGAACCACTCCGCCACGAGCGCGTCGGCCGAGGCGAAGAGCGCACCGAAGACGACCAGGCCGCCGAGCGACCAGAGCGCCGTGCGCACCATCGCCATGCCGTGGCCCAGGCCGGGGAGCGCGGTCAGGGTGCGGCCCAGCCACGGCAGGCCGCGCAGGCCGGCGAGCGGCCACATCAGCCCGGCGACGAGGAAGCCGCCGAGGGTGCGGCCGCGCGTCACGCCGCACACGCACAGCGCCGCACCGGCCAGCAGGCAGGGCACCACGATCCACTCCGCGTCGCGCAGCAGCGTCGTACCGGCGAGCAGGACGCACAGGCCGGCGCACGCCAGGGTGAACGGGTCGCGCCGGTCCCAGCTCGCGGCCAGTACGACGCCGCCCGCGGCGAGGAGGACGAGGAAGGTGCCCAGGCCGAGGGCACGGTCGGGCAGCAGCATCCCGCCCAGCACCCCGACGCCGAGGGCCCCGGCCAGGAGGCCGACCCGGGCGGGCACGTCGTCGGGCCAGAAGCCGACGAGCAGGTCGTCGGCGACCGGCGGCGGGGGGGCCGCCGGGGCGGGGACGGGTGTGGGGACGGGTGCGGGGACGACGGGCGGGGGTGCGGGCACGGCCTGCTCCTGGCTGCGTTCGGAGGTGGGGGGACGGGACGAAGGACGGGGCGAGGGCTCGAGGGGCAGGTCGACGACGACCCGTGCTCCCCCGGCTCCCGGGCCGGGATCGGCGAAGCCGATGGCACCGCCGTGCAGCTCGCTCACCCAGCGGGCGATGGCCAGGCCGAGGCCGGTCCCACCCCCGCCGGACGTGTCGCCGAGGGTGCCGAAGGGCTCGAAGACCCGCTCGCGGTCGGCCGGGTCGACGCCCGGCCCCGCGTCGCGGACCTCCACCAGGTAGCGGTCACCGCGGCGGGTCACCTCGACGGCGACCGTGCCGCCGGCCGGGCTGTGCCGGGAGGCGTTGTCGAGGAGGTTGGCGACCAGCTGGTGCAGCCGGGCGGGGTCGGCGGTGACCACCAGCGCCTGGGGGTCGACGCGGACGTCGTACCGGACGTCGCGCCCCGACGTGCGGGCCTCCGCGACCGCGGCGTCGATCAGCCCGGCCACGGCCACCGGCCGCGGAGAGAGCGGCGCCTTGCCGGCGTCGACCCGCGCCAGGTCGAGCAGGTCGTCGACGAGCCCGCTCATCCGCTCGGCCTGGGCGAGCGCCGTCCCGAGGGCCGCGGGGTCCTGCGGCGCGACCCCGTCGACGACGTTCTCCAGCACGGCCCGCAGGCCGGCGAGCGGGGTGCGCAGCTCGTGGCTGACGTTGGCGACCAGCTCACGGCGCTGCCGGTCCACCCCGGCGAGGTCGCGCGCCATCGTGTTGAAGGCGCGGGCGAGCTGGCCGACCTCGTCGCGCGACGTCTCGGCGATCCGGACGTCGTAGTCTCCCCGCGCCATCTGCCGGGCGGCGCGCGTCATCTGGCGCAGCGGCGAGGTCATCCCCACCGCGAGCAGCTGGGTCAGCGCGAGCGCGAGCCCGATGGTGACCGGGATACCCAGCCAGACCGGCACTCCTCCCGCGTTGCCCAGGGAGGCGACGACCGCCGCGACCGTCGAGCTGATGGCCACCAGCAGGCCGAGCTTGACCTTCAGCGAGGTGACCCGCGCCAGGGGCTCGCTGCTCACGGTGTGGTCCCCGGCGCGTCCGTCTCGAGCGCGTAGCCCACGCCGTGGGCCGTGCGTACGACGCCCGGGCCGACCTTCGCGCGCAGCCCCTTCACGTGGCTGTCGACCGTGCGGGTACCGGTCGCGCCGTCCCACCCCCACACCTCGGCGAGCAGCTTCTCGCGGGTCACCACGGCACCGGGGGCGGCGGCGAGGCAGACCAGCAGGTCGAGCTCGGTCGGCGTCAGGTGCACCTCGGTCTCACCCCGCCAGACCCGCCGGGCCGGGACGTCGACCCGCAGGTCGCCGACCTGCAGCACCTCGCCGCGCGCGAGCGCCGCGGCCCGGTCGACACGGCGCAGCAGCGCGGAGACCCGGGCGACCAGCTCGCGCATCCGGAACGGCTTGACCAGGTAGTCGTCCGCGCCGACGCCGAGCCCGACGAGCAGGTCGGACTCCTCGGCGCGCGCCGTCAGCATCAGCACGGGGACCGGCCGGTCGGCCTGGATCCGCCGGCAGACCTCGTGGCCGTCGAAGCCGGGCAGCATCACGTCGAGGACGACCGCGTCGGGGCGGTGCTCCGCGCACGCCGCGACCGCGCCCGGTCCGTCCCAGGCGCGCACGACGTCGTACCCCTCGGCGACGAAGCGGTCGGACACGGCCTGGTTGATGACCGGGTCGTCCTCGACCACGAGGAGGCGGCGGCGTGCGCCGGCGAGGGGCCCGTTGCTCATGGTTCGAGGCTACGAGCGCCGGCCGCCGGGTTGTGGGGACGACGTGTGGAGGTTCTGTGCAGATCGCCCGGGGGCGCGCCGGACTCAGCCGGCGAGCAGCACCGGCATCAGCTCCACGACCTGGGCGCGCAGCTCGTCGAGCACGCCCTCGCGCCCGCAGAGGTAGGCCAGCAGCGCCTGCTGGAAGAGGCCGTCCAGCAGCCCGTAGGCCACCGACGGCAGCATCGCGGGCTCGCGCCCGGCGAGCTCGGCGTAGGTGCTCACGACCCGCCAGATCATGTCCTCGAGGGTCTTGTCGATCTGCAGCACGGCCTCGCGCAGGGACTCCTCGAACATGCTCTGCGAGCGCAGGTCGTACCAGAGCCGGTGCATCGGCGCTTCCTCGACGATCGTCTCGACGAGCTTGTCGGCGAAGCCGGTGACCAGCTCGTCGGCCGTGGTGGCGTCGGCCACCACGCCGTCGTAGCGGTGCACGCAGGTGGCCTTGTACTGCCGCACGCAGTAGACGATCAGCTCGAGCTTGTCGTGGAAGTAGTAGTGGACGACGCCGTGGGAGAACTCCGAGTTGTTCGCGATCTCGCGCAGGCTGGCGCGGGCGTAGCCGAGCTCGCCGAGGGTCCGCAGGGCGGAGTCGGCCAGTGCGCGGCGGCGCTCGTCGTGCTTGTCAGCAGGCGTACGACGAGCCGTGGCAGTCGTCATGGGGCCCGAGGCTACCGGCTCGGCGGCCCTTTGTGACCGGGTGACAAACAAAAATCTTGACGTTTGTCCAGAAAAGTCTTGACGACTGTCAAGGAGAAGGAGTTGTGTGGCCCACGTCACCCCCTGACACCCACGGGACACCACGGGACACCCACCGACGAAGGAGTCGCACCCCATGACTGACCTCGAACTCGCCGGCCGCAAGGCGCTCGTCACCGGCGGCGCCCAGGGCCTGGGCAAGAAGTTCGCCGAGTACCTCACCGCCGCGGGCGCGACCGTCGTGGTCGCCGACCTGCAGGACGAGAAGGGCAAGGAGGTGGCCGAGTCCATCGGCGGCACCTTCGTCCACCTGGACGTCACCGACGACGCGTCGTGGGAGGCCGCGGTCGCCCAGGCGGTCAGCGAGGTCGGCGGGCTCGACATCCTCGTCAACAACGCCGGCATCGAGATCGCCAGCCTCTTCATCAACCTGGACCCCGACGTCGCGCGCCGGATCTTCGACGTCAACGTCGTCGGCACCTCCCTCGGCATCAAGCACGCCTTCCGGACCATGGGCCCCGGCGGCGCCGCGGGCAACGGCGGCTCGGTCATCAACGTCGCCTCGGTCGCGGCCCACATCGCCTTCCCGGCCCTGTCGCAGTACTCCGCCTCCAAGTCCGCCGTCGACCGGATCACCCGGATCGCCGCGATGGAGGCCGGCAAGCTCGGCCTCGGCGTCCGGGTCAACTGCGTCGCCCCCGGCCTGATCCCCAACGAGATGGGCGCGGGCCTGGCCAACGAGCTCACCGCCATGGGCCTCTTCGAGTCGGCCGAGGCCGCCGTCGGCCAGGTCGTCGAGCTCACGCCGTCGGGCGGGCTGGCCACCGAGGAGGACATCGCCGAGGCCGTCGTCTTCCTCGCCTCCGACCGCTCGAAGTTCATCAACGGCGTCGACCTGTCGGTCGACGGCGGCATGGGAATGTGAAGGAGACCCACCCATGAGCAACAGCAAGCCCGTCATCGTCTACGGCGCCTCCGGCTACACCGGCCGCCTCATCTGCGAGTACCTCCGCGAGTTCGGCGTCCCCTTCGTGGCCGCCGGCCGCGACGAGGGCAAGCTCAAGGCCTCGATGGAGGCCCACGTCCCCGGCATCGAGACCGCGGACTACGAGATCGTCCAGGTCGACCACAGCGTCGAGGCGCTCACCGAGCTCTTCCGTGGCGCGTCGGTCGTGTGCAACACGGTCGGCCCGTTCAGCAAGTACGGACCCGAGGTGGTCGAGGCCTGCCTCGCCGCCGGCACCCACTACCTCGACACCACCGGTGAGCAGGACTGGCTGATCACCTGCGACGAGAAGTACGGCGCCGACTTCGCCGCCGCCGGCCTCCTCCTCTCCCCCGGCATCGCGCAGATGTACACGACCGGCGAGATCGCCGCGGAGCTGTGCCTGGAGAAGCCGGGCCTGGACACCCTCGACATCGCCGTGTTCTGGGGAGGATCCCCCACGATCGCCTCCACGCAGACCATCCTGGTCAACGCCGCGACGTCGAGGGCCCACTACCTGCAGCAGAACCAGTACGTCGAGTTCGACCCCACGCAGGGCCTCGTCTCGCTCGTCGTACCGGGGCAGCACGAGCTGGCGCTGTCGCTGCCGTGGGGCGGCACGTCCCACCCGGTCTGGTACCGCAAGGACCCGCGGGTCGCGAACTGCAAGGCACAGGGCGGCGTCTTCAACGCGGCGCTGATGAACGGCGTCCCGCAGATCGTGGCGGGCGCGCTCGAGGCGACCAAGGACATGAACGAGGAGGAGCGCGACCAGGCCCTCACCGCCACCGCGGCGCAGGTGATGAACCAGATGCCGCCGCGCGAGAACCCCCGGCTCAACAAGTCGCTCGACTCCGTGCACGCCTCGGGCCCGCTCGGCCGCGCGCACTGCGTCATCCACGGCAACCAGAACTACAAGCAGACCGGGCTCCTGCAGGCCTACGCGGCGTACTCGCTCCTGCAGCAGCCGCCGCTGCGGGTCGGGTTCGCCTCGGGCTGCAAGGCCTTCGGCCACCGCGAGCTGCTGGGCCAGCTGCGGGCGTTCGGCCTGGTCTCCGAGCCGGTCCTCACCGTGGAGGGCTGAGCCCGACATGACCAGACTGGTCGACTACCTGGACAAGGGGGCGTCGCTGGGGGGCGACGCGCCTTGCCTGGTCTGCGACGGGCGGACGTGGACGTACGACGAGGTGCGGGACCTCGCCGGACAGGTCGCGTCCGCCCTCGCAGGGCGGGGCGTCCGGCCCGGCGACAAGGTCGCCATCCTGTCCTCGAACGACCCGGTGGCCTTCACCTGCGTCTTCGGGATCAGCCGGGCCGGCGCCGTCTGGTGCCCGATCAACCCGCGCAATGAGGCCGACGAGAACCGCGAGCTGCTCGACCTCTTCGACTGCTCGGTGCTGATCTTCAAGGCCGCGTACGCCGACCTGGTGGACCGGATCCGCGGCGACCTGCCGAAGGTCACCACGCTGGTCTGCCTCGACGCCGACGTGGACTGGGCGCTGGGCTGGGAGGAGTTCCTGGCCACCCCGGTGGTCGAGGAGGTTGCGCAGCAACCGTCACGAGACCCCCGGGCCGAGGACGACCTCGCCCTCATCGTCGGCACCGGCGGCACCACCGGCCGGCCCAAGGGCGTGATGCTCACCGGCACCAACATCGAGACGATGACGGCGCTGACCCTCATCGGCTACCCGTGGCCCGACCGGCCGGCGCGGCCGACGTACCTCGCCCTGGCGCCGCTCACCCACGCGGCGGGCGTGCTCTGCTTCCCCGTGCTGACCCAGGGCGGCTCGATCGTCGTCATGCGGCAGCCGGACGTGGCGGGCTTCCTGGCCAACGTGGCGGAGCACCGGGTGACGCACACCTTCCTGCCACCGACGCTGATCTACATGGTGCTCGACCACCCGGACCTGGAGAGCACGGACCTGAGCAGCCTCCAGTGCTTCTGGTACGGCGCCGCGCCCATGTCGGCGAAGCGGCTGGAGGAGGCGCTCACCCGCATCGGTCCGGTGATGGCACAGCTCTTCGGCCAGACCGAGGCACCGATGATGATCTCCACGATGGCGCCGGCGGACCACTTCCGCGCCGACGGGAGCATCGCCCACGAACGGCTGTCATCGGCGGGGCGTCCTGCACCGCTGGTGACGGTCTCCATCATGGACGGCGACGGCCGCGCCCTGCCCCAGGGCGAGCGCGGCGAGATCGTCGTGCGCAGCTCGCTGGTGATGCGCGGCTACTACAGGAACCCGGAGGCGACGGCCGAGGCGTCGGCGCACGGCTGGCACCACACCGGTGACATCGGGTTCCTCGACGAGGAGGGCTTCCTCCACATCGTCGACCGCGCGAAGGACATGGTGATCACCGGCGGGTTCAACGTCTACTCCACCGAGGTCGAGCAGGCCCTGATGGCGCACCCCGCCGTCGCGGACTGCGCGGTCGTCGGCCTGCCCGACGAGAAGTGGGGCGAGCGCCTCACCGCCGTGCTGCAGCTGCGGCCCGGCCAGTCCGTCGAGGTCGGCGAGGTGCAGGCGTTCGTCAAGGATCGGATCGGGAGCGTGAAGACGCCGAAGCAGGTCGAGGTCTGGCCGGACCTGCCGCGGTCGAAGGTCGGCAAGGTGCTGAAGACGGAGGTGAAGGCACAGCTGGCCGGCGCGGGGGCCTAGGAGAGGACCCCACCTAGACTCGGGAGCGATGTCGTCCCCCTCGCTCCCGAGTCGCCTCCCCGGCCTCGGCGCCCGTCTCCTGGTGACGGTCGCCGCGCTGGCCGGGCTGTTCGCGATGCACGGGCTGGCCGACCACCAGATGCCGTCGGCGCCCATCGCGGCCGCCGCCACGGCGGCGACGGACCACGGCGGGCACCACGAGCCCGAGCCGGGCATCCCGGCCTCGCACGGCGCCGCCGAGCTCTGCCTGGCCCTGCTGGGCCTGGCCTTCGTGCTGGTCGTGGCGCTCACGCGCGGGGGCGTGATCCTCCGCCCGTCCCGCGGTACGACGACCCGCTGGCGCGCGCTCGCCCCGCGCGCCCGCTTCCGCGACCCACCCGACCTGTTCGGTCTCTCCGTCCAGCGCTGCTGAGCGACGGGTGCCACCCGGGCGACGTCCGTCGTCCGGCGGCCCACGCCTGCCCACCAGCACGAGAGCACCCGGAAGAGAGACCGATGAACGACAGCACCCTTCGACGTACCGCCGCCGCGCTCACCGCGACGGCCCTCGCCCTGGCCCTCACGGCCTGCGGCTCCGACGACGGCGGCCACGACGGCCACGGCTCCGACGCGAGCGCCGTCCAGACCGCCCGCAACGGCGACGAGTTCAACCAGGCCGACGTGGACTTCGCGACCGCGATGATCCCGCACCACGCGCAGGCCGTGCAGATGGCGAACCTCGCCGCCGACCGGCCGCTGCCGGACGAGCTGCGCACCCTGGTCGACGGCGTCCACACCACGCAGGTCGCGGAGGTGGAGACGATGGTGACCTGGCTGACCGACTGGGGCGAGGAGATCCCCGAGACCTCGATGGACCACGTCAACGGCGGCCACGGCGACGACATGGACGACATGAGCGACATGGACCACGGCGACGAGATGCCCGGGATGATGTCGGCCGAGGAGATGACCGAGCTCGCGCAGGCCTCCGACGCGGACTTCCCCGAGCTCTGGATGACGATGATGGTCGAGCACCACGAGGGCGCGATCGAGATGGCCGAGACCGAGCAGGACGACGGCCACTTCCCGGACGCCGTCGACCTCGCCGGCGCGATCACCGAGGCCCAGCGCGCGGAGATCGCGACGATGGAGGACCTCCTCGGGCGAGGCTAGTGTCGCGCCTCGGAAGTTCTTGAACGCCTCGCGCACCCATCGCACGCACCTCGCGGCGTTGCCGACGCTCGCGAGACGACCCGGTATGGCTTCGCGCCGGCGCCTTGCGATGCACGCACGCTGAGCACGCCAACCGACCAACAACTTCCGACGCACGACACTAGGGAGCCGCGGGCGGCCGACCGACCTCACCGGCCGGTCGGCCGAACCGCCGGCGGAACGACTGCGAGAAGTACGACGCCGAGGTGAACCCGCAGCGCGCCGCGACGTCGACGGTCCGCTCGCCGCGGCCCGTGGCGAGCAGAGCGTGGGCCAGGTCGAGCCGCCGCGCGAGGATCTGCCGCGGGACGCTCGTCCCGGCGTCCGCGAAGACGCGCGAGAGGTGACGCTCGCTGATGCCGACGCCCGCGGCGACGTCCGCCGCACACAGCTGCGGGTCGGTCAGGTGGTCGTCGATGAAGGAGCGCGCGGCGACGCGGTGGGCGAGCGTGGGCGACGACCGGTCGCCGGTCGCCAGCACGGACACCAGCTCGAGGACCGCGCTCTCGTCGGCGGCCACCGGCACCTCCGCGGCGACGGCGCGGCCGACCAGCCGGACCAGCGCCCGGGCGTAGGGATCCGCGTCCTGGCCGCCGGCGTCGACCACGACCGGCTCGGCCAGCGACGTGAGCCCCGTCGTCTCGGCGAAGGCGGCCCGCGGCACCTTCACCGCGAGCTCCTCGAGCCCGTGGCCGAAGCCGCGGACCAGCGGGCGGTCGACGTCGCAGAGCAACAGCTGCCCCGGCCGTACGACGAACCGCCGGCCGTCGTGCTCGACGAGGGCCTCGCCGCGCAGGGCGGCGTACGCGACGATCGCGTCGGCCGGCCGCTCGGCCACCATCGCGGCGTCGCGGGCGACGGCGTGCGGGGTGCCCGTGACCAGGGCGAGGTGCACCCGGTCCACCTGCAGGTTGACCTCGCGGGCGCGGAACGGGCCGTCCGGCAGGGAGCAGGCCAGCTCGACGAGGAGGTCGGCGTTGTGCTGCTCCCAGTCCGCGACGCGGGTGCGCCCCTCGTCGTCGTCGACGACGAAGCTGCGGAGCTCGGACACGGCCCTCATGCATGAATGATGACACGTCAACCACTTGCGCGGAAGAGGTGCGCATTTCCGCCATCGACCGCCGCGACTGTGGCGGCCGCCACACGGTGCGGTTCATCGTCGGGCCATGGCTGAATTCAACGACGGGATCGACGAGACCGCGCTGCCGGCCGTCGAGGACGTGGTCGAGACCGACGTGCTCGTCGTCGGCTCCGGGCCGGGCGGGGCCTCCGCGGCCCTGTTCCTGAGCTCGCTGGGTGTCGCGAACATCATGATCACCAAGTACCGCTGGACCGCGAACACCCCGCGCGCCCACATCACCAACCAGCGGGCGATGGAGATCTTCCGCGACCTCGGCATCGAGGACCAGGTGCTCGCGGACGCCACGCCCCACGAGCTGTGCGGCGACACCGTGTTCTGCACCAGCATCGCCGGCGAGGAGATCGGCCGGATCCGCACGTGGGGCACGCGGCCCGACCGCGAGGCCGACTACCAGCTCGCGTCGCCGTGCCTGACCGTCGACATCCCGCAGACCTATCTCGAGCCGATCCTGGTCAGGAACGCCACCGAGCGCGGCACCCAGGCCCGCTTCTCCACCGAGTACCTCTCCCACGTGCAGGACGGCGACAAGGTCGACGTCCGCGTGCGCGACCGGCTCACCGGCCACGAGTACACGATCCGCTGCCGCTACCTGATCGGCGCCGACGGCGCCCGGTCGCGGGTCGCGGCCGACATCGACCTGCCCTACGAGGGCGCCATGGACATCGCGGGGTCCATGAACATCACCTTCAAGGCCGACATCAGCGCGTACGTCGACCACAGGCCCTCCGTCCTCTACTGGGTGATCCAGCCGGGCTCCAACGTCGGCGGGATCGGCACCGGGCTGGTCCGGATGGTCCGGCCCTGGGACGAGTGGCTGATCGTCTGGGGCTACGACATCAACGACGAGCCGCCGTACCTCGACGACGCCGAGGCCGCCCGGATCGTGCGGGACCTGCTCGGCATGCCCGACCTCGAGCCGGAGATCACCGGCCACTCGCTGTGGGGCGTCAACGAGATGTACGCGACCCACCTCCAGGCGGGCCGGGTCTTCTGCGTCGGCGACGCCGTGCACCGCCACCCGCCGAGCAACGGCCTCGGCTCCAACACCTCGGTCCAGGACTCCTACAACCTCGCCTGGAAGATCGCGGCGGTGCTGGACGGGCACGCGGACCCCTCGCTCCTGGAGAGCTACTCCGAGGAGCGCGCCCCGGTCGCGAAGCGGATCGTCACGCGGGCGAACCAGAGCGCCCGGGAGTTCTCGGAGATCTTCGACGCGCTCGGCATCACCGGCATGGCGGACCCGGTCGCGATGGCGGCCGCGATCGAGCAGCGCAAGGACGCCACCCCCGAGGGCGCGGCCCGGCGGGCCGCCCTCGTCACGGCGATGGACCGCAAGAACTACGAGTTCAACGCCCACGGCGTCGAGCTCGGGCAGTTCTACGAGTCCCGCGCGATCGTGTCCGACGGCACCCGGCCGGCGCCCAGCCCCGACGCCGACCTCTACCACGTGATGTCGACGTCGCCGGGGGCCCACCTGCCGCACGCCTGGGTCGGCGACAACCGGACCAAGCTGGCGATGATGGACCTGGCGCCGTACGACCGGTGGACGCTCATCACCGGCATCGCCGGCGCGGCCTGGGCCACGGCCGCCGACAAGGTCGCGGCCGAGCTCGGTGTGCCCCTGGCCACGGTGGTGATCGGCCCCGGCCAGCAGGTCACCGACCTCTACTACGACTGGTCGAAGCTGCGCGAGGTCGAGGAGGGCGGCGCCCTGCTGGTGCGCCCGGACAAGCACGTCGCGTGGCGCTCGCTCGACCTCGTCGACGATCCCACCGACGCCCTGCGGACCGCGCTGCGCCACGTGCTGGGCAGGCAGTCGTGAGCTGGACCCACGACACCCTCGGCCAACGGGTGCGGATGGCGACCGGCACCGCCGCGGAGGCGCTGGCCGAGGAGGTCGACCGGCTCGGCGCCCGACGCGTCATGGTGGTCGCCGGCCCGGCCGAGGCCTCCCTCGCCGCGACCGTCACCGCGGGACTGCCGGTCGCGCTGCGCCACGACGAGGTCGTCATGCACGTCCCCGTCGAGGTCGCCGAGCGGGCCCGGGAGGCCGCCACGGCGGCCGCGGTGGACGCGGTCGTCACTGTCGGCGGCGGCTCCACGACCGGGCTGGGCAAGGCGGTGGCGCTCACCAGCGGCCTGCCGCTGCTCGCCGTCCCCACCACCTACGCCGGGTCGGAGGCGACCGACGTCTGGGGCCTCACCGACGGGGCGGTCAAGACGACCGGCTCCGACCTGCGCGTCCTCCCCCGCACCGTCGTGTACGACGCCACGCTGCTGACCGGGCTTCCCCGGCACCTGTCGGTGGCGAGCGGCCTGAACGCCCTGGCGCACTGCGTGGACTCGCTGTGGGCGCCCCGGGCCGACCCGGTCAATGCTGCCCTGGCCGGCGAGGGCGCCCACGCGCTGGCCGCCGGCCTCCCGGCGGTCGCCGCGGACCCGGACGACCTGAGGGCCCGCGAGCTGACCATCCAGGGCGCCTACCTCGCCGCCGTGGCCTTCGCCTCCGCCGGCTCCGGCCTGCACCACAAGATCTGCCACGTGCTCGGCGGGCGCTACGACCTGCCGCACGCGGAGACCCACGCCACCGTGCTGCCCCACGTGCTGGCGCTCAACGCACCGCAGGCCCCGGCCGCCGACGAGCGGCTCGCGGCGGCCTTCGGCTCGCCCACCGGGCTGGCCGGGCTGCAACGGCTGCGCGCCGAGCTCGACGCACCGCGCGCGTTGCGCGACCACGGCTTCCGCGAGGAGGACATCCCGGACGCGGTGGCGGCGGTGCTGCCCGTCGTACCACCCTCGAACCCGACGCCCGTCACCACCGAGAACCTCACCGCCCTGCTCCGCGCGGTGTGGGAAGGAGCGGATCCCTCATGAGCACGCCCCAGTCCACCGAGCAGCAGGCCACCGAGCAGCAGACCACCGAGCAGCAGGCCCGCGAGCAGGACCTCGTCGACCGCGTCGTCCGCTCCTTCGACGACACCCCCGACCCTCGGCTCAAGGACGTCATGCAGGCGCTCACCCGGCACCTGCACGCCTTCCTGCGCGAGGTCCGCCCGACCGAGGCGGAGTGGCAGGCCGGGATCGACTTCCTCACCGCCGCGGGTCACATCACCGACGACCGGCGCCAGGAGTTCATCCTGCTCTCCGACGTGCTCGGCGCGTCCATGCAGACGATCGCGATCAACAACGAGGCGTACGGCGACGCGACCGAGGCCACCGTGTTCGGGCCGTTCTTCGTCGACGGCTCGCCGCGGGTCGAGGCCGGCGGCGACATCGCGCAGGGCGCGGCCGGGGAGCCCTGCTGGGTGGAGGGCACGGTCACCGACACCGACGGCCGGCCGGTCGCGGGCGCGCGGATCGAGGTCTGGGAGGCCGACGACGACGGCTTCTACGACGTCCAGTACGACGACGACCGCACCGCCGCCCGCGCCCACCTGCTGAGCGGCCCGGACGGGAGCTACTCCTTCTGGGCGATCACGCCGACGCCGTACCCGATCCCGCACGACGGTCCGGTGGGCCGCATGCTCGCGGCCACCGGCCGCTCGCCGATGCGCGCGTCCCACCTGCACTTCATGGTGACCGCGCCCGGGCTCCGGACGCTGGTCACGCACATCTTCGTGGAGGGCGACGAGCTGCTCGACCGGGACTCCGTGTTCGGCGTGAAGGACTCGCTGGTCAAGCGCTTCGACCGGCAGCCGGCCGGCACGGCGGCATCCGGCGGCCGCGAGGTCGACGGGACGTGGTCACGGGTCCGCTTCGACATCGTGCTCGCCCCGGCCTGAGAAAAGCTGCGCCGGCCGTGTCACACCCGTGGCACGGCCGGTGTCTCCATGGCATGACCACCTCAGGAACCAGCCAGGGAGACACGATGACCACCACCCGCATCCCCGCCGCCCCGATCACCGGCCTCTACGGCGCCCTCGTCAAGAAGTTCGCCGGCAAGATGTTCGGCCGCGTGCCCGAGTCGCTCGGCGTCATGTGGCACCACCTGCCGGCCCTCAAGGCGAGCATGGCCTACGGCCAGAAGCTGCAGAAGTGGGACGAGTGCGACGAGACGCTCAAGACCTACGCCCACATGACGGTCGCCTCGCTCATCGGCTGCTCGTGGTGCCTCGACTTCAACTACTTCATGTCCCGCGACAAGGGCCTCGACGAGGAGAAGGCGCGCCAGGTCCCGAACTGGCGGGCCGCCACCGTCTTCTCGCCGCTCGAGCGCCAGGTGATGGAGTACGCCGAGGCGGCGAGCATGACCCCGCCCGAGGTCACCGACGAGATGGTCGCGCCGCTGCTGGCCGCGCTGGGCCCGGCCGGCCTGCTCGAGCTGACCAGCGTGATCGGGTTCGCCAACCTGACGACGCGCTCCAATGTCGCGCTCGGCATCGAGTCCGAGGGCTTCGCGTCGGCGTGCGGGATGAAGCCGCTCGCCGAGCGCCCCGCCGACCGCGCCGCCGTAGGCTCGCCGGCATGACCTCTCGGGACACCGATCCCTTCGTCACCCACCGCAACCTGCTCTTCACCGTCGCCTACGAGATGCTCGGCTCCGCCGCCGACGCCGAGGACGTGGTGCAGGAGACCTGGTTGCGGTGGGCGGCGGTGGACCACGCGGAGATCCAGGAGCCCCGCGCCTACCTGGTCCGCATCGTCACCCGCCAGGCCCTCAACCGGCTCCGGGCGCTCTCCCGCCGGCGCGAGGACTATGTCGGCGAGTGGCTCCCCGAGCCGCTGCTGACCGCGCCCGACGTCGCCGAGGACATCGAGCTCGCGGAGAGCGTGTCGATGGCGATGCTGACGGTGCTCGAGACCCTCGGCCCGACCGAGCGCGCCGTGTTCGTCCTGCGCGAGGTCTTCGACATGCCGTACGACGAGATCGCCACCGCCGTCGGCAAGACGTCGGCCGCGGTGCGCCAGATCGCGCTCCGGGCCCGCAACCACGTCGCCTCCCGCAGGCCCCGGCACGACGTCGACCGCGTCGAGCAGCAGGCGGTCGTGGAGCGGTTCCTGGCCGCCGTACAGACGGGGGACCTGCAGGCCCTGATGGACGCGATGGCGCCCGACATCCTGCTGCGTGCCGACGGCGGCGGCATCGCGCAGGCGATCCGCAAGCCGCTGTCCGGCTCGGAGCCCGTGGCCCGCCTGCTCGCGAACTTCACCGTCTTCGCGCCCGACGGCGTGCTCGACCTGGTCTGGCTCAACGGCGCGCCCGCCGCGCTGATCCGGGCGAAGGGCGAGCTGACCGCGGTCAGCTTCGGCTTCGAGAACGGCCTGATCAGCAACCTGTACGTCGTCCGCAACCCGCACAAGCTGACCGCGCTCGACAGCGAGGCCCGGCTGAGCCGGGAGTCCTGAGCCGGGAGGCCTGAGCCGGGCGTTGGGGTTTGCGTCATACGTTCCGGTCGCCCCAGCGACCACTTCGTATGACGTCCCCGACCCTGACCGGCGGAACCACCGCTGTCGGGGTTTGCGTCATACGTTCCGGTCGCCCCAGCGACCACTTCGCATGACGTCCCCGACCGCACCCGGCGGACCCAGCCGCCGTTGGGGTTTGCGTCATACGTTCCGGTCGCCCGGGCGACCACTTCGCATGACGTCCCCGACCGCACCCGGTCAGATCACCCTTGCGCCCGCGCGCCATGCTGGACCCATGCGCGCCGTGATGCACCACGAGTTCGGAGACCCGGCTGAGGTCCTCACCGTCGAGGACGTGGAGGTCCCCCAGCCGGGACCGGGCGAGGTGCGGGTCCGGACCCTGCTCGCCGCGATCCACAACCACGACCTGTGGACCATCCGCGGTTCCTACGGCTTCAAGCCCGAGCTGCCGGCCCGCGCCGGCACCGAGGCGGTCGGCGTCGTCGAGGCGCTCGGCGAGGGCGTCGAGCACCTCGCGGTGGGCCAGCGGGTCGCCAGCGGTGGCACCTTCGGCGCGTGGGCGGAGGAGTTCGTCGCCCGCGCCGGCGGCCTGATCCCCGTCCCGGACGGGGTCCCCGACGAGGTCGCGGCCCAGCTGGTGTCCATGCCGTTCAGCGCGATCAGCCTGCTCGAATCGCTCGACCTGCAGCCCGGCGACTGGATCGTGCAGAACGCCGCCAACGGCGCGGTCGGCCGGATGGTCGCCCAGCTGGGCAAGGCCCGCGGCGTCAACGTGATCGGCCTCGTGCGTCGTACCGCCGGCGTCGCGGAGCTCGCCGCCCACGACATCGACCGCATCGTCGCGACCGACACCGACGACTGGGCCGACCAGGTCCGCGCGATCGCCGGCGACGCCCCGATCAAGGTCGGCGTCGACTCCGTCGGCGGCAAGGCCAGCGGTGAGGTGATGTCGCTGCTGGCCGAGAACAGCGTGCTCGTCGTCTTCGGCGCGATGCAGTCGCCCACGATGGAGATCAGCTCCGGCGACGTGATCTTCAAGCAGGCTACGGTGCGGGGGTTCTGGGGCTCGACGGTCAGCCGGACCATGCCGGCCGAGCAGCGCCGCGCCCTCTTCGGCGAGCTGATCCAGCGGATCTCCGAGGGCTCGCTGACCCTGCCGGTCGACACCGTCTACTCGTTCGACGAGGTGCGCACCGCGGCCGCGGCGAACTTCGAGCCGGGGCGGTCGGGGAAGATCCTGCTGCGGCCGTAGCCCCCCCTCCTCCCCCCGCGCGCGTCGGGACGTCATACGAACCGGTCGCCCCAGCGCTCGACTCGTATGACACAAACCCCACGACGCCCCCGGCGGCCCTCGGACGTCATACGAACCGGTCGCCCCAGCGCTCGACTCGTATGACGCAAACCCCACCCGACCCCGACGGCCCCCGGACGACCAAGCCGTCAGGAATCGAGAAGCACCCCACCCCCGGCCGCACCTAGCGTCGGGGACATGAACATCGAGTCCCTCACCATCGAGGCCGCCGACCCGGCCGCCGCCCGTGACTTCCACGCCGCCGCCTTCGGCCCCGACCTGCCGCTGCGGTTCCGCACCTCCGACGCCCCGACCGAGGGCTTCCGGGGGTTCCACATCTCCCTGACCATGGCCCAGCCGGCCGACGTCGACGCGATCGCCGCCACCGCGATCGCGGCCGGGGCCGAGGTGGTCAAGCCGGTCACGAAGTCCTTGTGGGGTTACGGCGGCGTGCTGCGCGCGCCCGACGGCACGATCTGGAAGGTCGTCAGCGCCTCGAAGAAGGACAAGGGCCCGGCCAGCCGGGCGATCGAGGGCATCGTGCTGCTCATCGGTGCCGACGACGTCCCGGCGAGCAAGGCCCACTACGTCGAGCGTGGGTTCCGCGTGGCCAAGAGCTTCGGCCGGAAGTACGTCGAGTTCGAGCCCGCCGGCGGTCGGGTGACCCTCGGACTGCTGGGCCGGAAGGCGCTCGCCAAGGACGCGGGCGTGCCCATGGCGGGCAGCGGATCGCACCGGATCGTGCTCAACGGTGGGGGTTCTGCCGTCACCGACCCCGACGGGTTCGCCTGGGAGCCGGCCTCCGTCACCGCCTGACCACCCTCGGGGTGGCGGCTCTCAGGGTCGCCACCCCGGTCCGTTCAGGACCCTCACAGGAACACCCGGCAGCATTGCGTGAAGTTTCAACGACCTGTTCCCCACGCCTGCTCGGAGGCCCACGTGAAGACCCTGACCACCCCCGCCACCCCCGCTCCCCTGCGCGACGTCGCCCTGCTCGTCGCCCGCCTCGGGCTTGGCGTCGTCCTGCTCACCCACGGCCTCGACAAGCTCGACCAGGGCTTCCGTACGACGGCAGACGGGTTCGCCGCGATGGGCATCCCCGCCCCGGAGGCAGCAGCGGCGTACGCGCTCGTCGCCGAGATCGGCGGCGGCGCGCTCCTCATCGCCGGCCTGCTCACCCCGGTGGCCGGCCTCCTCGTCGTCGGCCAGATGGCGGGCGCCTTCTGGTTCGTCCACCGCGGCACCGAGGTGATGGCGGCCGCCGGCGGCTGGGAGCTGGTGGGCGTGATCGGCTTCCTCGCGCTCGTGCTGGCGGCGACCGGCGCCGGCCGGATCTCGCTCGACGCGCTGATCGGGCGGCGTACCCCGGCGACCGCCTGAGGGCACCGGGGCCCGGCGGCTCAGAGCTGCGCGAGCAGCTCCTCCATCCGGTCCACCTCGGCGCCCTGGCCGACCACCATCTCCTCGGCCATCTCGGTGACCCGGACGTCGCTGCCGCGCTTCGCGACGGCGTCGGCCATCTCGATGGCGCCCTGGTGGTGCTGGATCATCCCCTCGAGGAAGAGCCGGTCGAACTCCGCGCCGGAGGCGTCCTCGAGCGCGTGCATCTGCTCCTCGGTGAGCATGCCGTGCATGGAGGCGTGCCCGTGCTCGCCGTGGTCGAAGGCGGCCGGGTCGTCCTTCGCCGACGGGACCGCCACGCCCTGCTCGGTCAGCCAGGCCGCCATGGTCAGGATCTCGGGGCGCTGGGCGGCGAGGATGCGCCGGGCCAGGGCCTTGACCTGGCGGGACTGCGCGCGGGTCGGGGCCAGCTCGGCCATCGTCAGCGCCTGCCCGTGGTGCGGGATCATCATCTGCACGAACGCGATGTCGTCGTGGGCCACGTCGCCGTGGTCCACCTCCGCATCGGGCGCCAGCGTCGGCGCGTCCTCGCCCGGACCGCCCGGCTGGATGACCGCGGGCCCGGAGGCGGGCTCCGCGCGGGCGTCGTCCTCGTGCTCGAGGCAGCCGCTCAAGGACGGCGCGGCCAGCGCGAGCGCCACGGCGAGGACGGCAGGGGACAGCGACCGAGAGCGAGACACCGAGAAGCTCCTCAAAGGGGTTGTGGGGAGTGCTCACCATAAGCCAGAGTCAGGAGCTCGGAGCCGTACCAACCTTCTCGGGAGTGAACATGGCGATCCCTGTCCCCCTGCGCCTGCGCAGGCTCGGCGTCTCCGCGCTGGGCGTGCTGGCCCTCGGCCTCACGGCGGTGACCCTGCCGGCCGACGCACACGACGACGGCCCGGACGCGGCCGCCTGCCCGCCCGGCCAGCAACGTGCCGCCGAGCGTGCCGGAGACAACTTCAAGCTGGCCTGCCTGCCGGGCCAGGACCTGGCCAGGCTCGACGACAGCGCCGCGGTCCTGCGCCCCGGCGAGGTCGACAAGAGCGCCAACATCCAGCTGCTCGCGAACCTGCCCAAGTCCGGGCCGTTCGCCGGCGAGTCGTCCTTCGAGACCGACCTCGCCTTCCAGGGCGACTACGCCTTCCAGGGCAACTACGACGGCCTGTCGGTCTACGACATCCGCAAGCCGCACAAGCCGGTGCTCGTCACCCAGGTCGTGTGCCCCGGCTCGCAGAACGACATCTCCGTGTACGACGACCTGCTGGTCCTCAGCGTCGACTCGAGCCGCAGCAACGACACCTGCGACAACGTGCCGCAGTCCGCGACGATCAAGGAGTCGTGGGAGGGCATCCGGGTCTTCGACATCAGCGACCCGACCACTCCGCAGTACGTCGCGTCCGTCGAGACCGCCTGCGGCTCGCACACCCACACGCTCGCCCCGTCCCAGGACGGCAAGGACGTCTACGTCTACGTGTCGTCGTACTCGCCGAACGCGAGCTTCCCGGACTGCCAGCCGCCGCACGACCAGGTCAGCGTCGTGAAGGTCCCGGTCGCTGCTCCGCAGGACGCCGCGGTCGTCGCCGAGCCGGTGCTCTTCCCCGAGGGCGGCAACCCGCCGGGCGGCTACTCGCGCGAGACGTCGGGCTGCCACGACCTCACGGCGTACCCGAGCAAGGACCTCATGGCCGGTGCCTGCATGGGTGACGGCGTCCTCGTCGACATCTCCGACCGCGAGAACCCGGTCGTGACCGAGCAGGTCCGCGACACCGAGAACTTCGCGTTCTGGCACTCGGCGACCTTCAACAACGCCGGCACGAAGGTGGTCTTCACCGACGAGCTCGGCGGAGGCGGCGGCCCGACCTGCAACCCGACCGTCGGCGACGTGAAGGGGGCCGACGGGATCTACGACATCGTCGACGGCAAGCTCGTGCTGCGCTCCTACTTCAAGATCCCGCGGACCCAGGCCAACACCGAGAACTGCGTCGCCCACAACGGCTCGCTGATCCCGGTCAAGGGCCGCGACATCATGGTGCAGGCGTGGTACCAGGGCGGCATCTCGGTCTGGGACTTCACCAACTCGGCGAAGCCGAAGGAGATCGCGTACTACGACCGCGGGCCGCTGTCGGAGGAGCGCCTGATCCTCGGCGGGTCGTGGTCGGCGTACTGGTACAACGGCCACATCTACTCCAGCGACATCCAGCAGGGCTTCGACGTGTTCCGGGTCAACGACCCCCGCGTCGCGCCGGCCCGGGGTGTTCGCACCGACGAGCTGAACGTGCAGTCGCAGACCTCGTACTGACCGAACGGGACGGAGCCCCCGCCAGCAACGGCGGGGGCTCCGTGCCGTCTCAGGCCCGCAGCGAGGTCGCCCGCACCCGGCCGCCGCGGGCCGGGATCATCGTGACGTTGCGGCTGACCGGCCGCTCCGGGGCGGGGTCGTCGACGACGAGGTCCGCCCGCCGCGCGATCTCGGGCACGACGATCCGCAGCTCCTCCATCGCCAGCGCGGCGCCGAGGCAGCGACGGGTGCCTCCGCCGAAGGGCACCCACTCGTGCGCGCCCGGCCTGCGGCCGAGGAAGCGCTCGGGCGCGAAGCGGAACGGGTCCGGGTAGAGGTCGGCGCGGTGGTGGAGCAGCAGGATGCCGATGAGCACCCGGCTGTCCGCCGGCGCCACGACGTCGCCGAGCTGCCACGGGACCCGCACCCGCCGCCCGATCAGCGGCACCACGGGCCGGGCCCGCATCGACTCGGTGATCGTCGCCTCGACGTAGCCGTCCGGGTCCTCGCCCGAGCGCACGACGTCGCGGAGCCGGTCGTGGGCCGCGGGCGTGCGCAGCAGCCGCTCGAAGGTCCACGCGATCGTGTTGGCGGTGGTCTCGTGGCCGGCCAGGACGAGGGTCAGCAGCTCGTTGCGCAGCTCTCGGTCGGTCAGCGGGGCGCCGTCCTCGTCGCGGACGTCGAGCAGCAGCGACAGGATGTCGTGGCGGGCACCGGGCTCGTGCGTGGCCCGGCGCCGCGCGATGACGTCGTACATCGCCCGGTCGAGGCGCGCGACGACCCACTTCTGCGGCCCCACCGACTCCTCGCGGTCCAGGTTGAGCAGCTCGCCGAAGCGCGCCACCGGCGAGGTCGACAGCTCGAGCGTGCGGCGTACGACGTGGCGCAGCCGGGCCTCGGCCGGGTCCGCGCGGTGGTCGATGCCGAAGACACCGGACATGATCACGTCGAGGGTGATCGCCTGCGTCGTCGCCGCGAGCGGGAAGGCCCGGCCGGTCGTCCAGCGGTCGAGGTGGCGGGCCGTGGCGTCGCGGATCTCCTCGCGGTAGCGCGCGATCGCCTCGCCGTGGAAGGACGGCATCATCAGCTTGCGGCGCCGCCGGTGCTGCTGCCCGACCGCGGTCAGCACGGACAGGCCGACGACCGGTCGCACCGGCGACTCCCCCGCCAGCGACGGCGCCACCTCCGGGTCCGCCGTGAAGAGCGACCGGACGTGGTCGGGGTGCTGCGTCATCACGACCAGCCTCGGGTCGAGCAGGCTGGCGAAGGAGAAGGTGTCGCCCAGCTCGGCGCCGGCGAAGACCTCGCGGCCGAGGTCGCCCGCGATCCGCAGGCTCTGCCGCACCCGGTTCGGGTGGCCGTGCTGCGGTGCCGCCGCGCCGGTGGTGCCGGGCGGGAGCGGTCCCGCCTCCGACGGCGGGGGTACGACGGGATCGAGTCCGCCGCCCGTCGCGGGCCGCGCGTACCAGGGCACCGGCCCGGTGCGGGTGGGCAGTCGGGTCAGCACGCCGGCCATGCCCGCCATCGTCGCCGAGGGGGCCGGGCCGGACAACCTCCCACGGGAGGAAGCCGCCCCGCTCAGGTGACGAGGGTCGAGGCCAGGCCGAGGACCGCGCACACGCCGAGGGTGCGCAGGGTCGACCACTTCGCGCCGAAGACCAGCGCGACCGCCACCGCGGTCAACGCGAACGCGATCGGGTCCCACGACGACAGCACGGGTACGTCGAGGTCGACCGGCCCCCACGCGAGCGTGCGCGAGCGCTCGAACAGGTTGTGCAGCGCGAAGAAGAACGCGAGGTTCGCGATCACCCCGACCACGGCGGCGGTGATCCCGGTCAGGGCGGCCGTGAGGTGGAGGTTGTTGCGCAGCCGCTCGACGTAGGGGGCGCCGAGGAAGATGAAGAGGAAGCAGGGCACGAAGGTCACCCAGGTGACCAGCAGGGAGGCGATGACCGCCGCGACCCACGGGTCGAGCGAGCCCGGGCTGCGGTAGGCGCCGACGAAGGCCACGAACTGCACCACCATGATCAGCGGCCCCGGCGTCGTCTCCGCGAGCGCGAGCCCGCGCACCATCTCCCCCGCCTTCAACCAGCCGAAGACGTTGACGGCCTGGTGGGCGACGTACGACAGCACGGCGTAGGCGCCGCCGAAGGTGACGACCGCGGCGCCGGAGAAGAACAGGCCCTGGTCGACGAAGACGCTGTCCCTGCTGAACACCGCGGCGGCCACGGCCACCGGCGTGAACCAGAGGACCAGGCCGACGGCCAGGACCTTCAGCCCGCGGACCGTCGACGGGGCGTCGTGGTGCAGCGCGTCGTCGCTGATGAGTGGCTCCGGACCGTCGGCCTCGCCGCCGTGGCCCCTGCTCTGCACGAACGCGGGGATCCGCTGCCCGACCAACCAGCCGATCACGCCCGCCGCGAGGACGACCAACGGGAAGGGCACCTTGAACACCGTGAGCGCGACGAAGGAGGCGACGGACATCGCCACCAGCACCGGGTGGTGGAGGGCGCGCTTGCCGACGCGCTGCACGGCCTGGACGACGATCGCGATGACCGCGGGGGCCAGCCCCGCGAACAGGCCCGTGACGAAGGCCGTGGAGCCGGCGCCGACGTACAGGGCCGAGAGCGCGAGCAGCGCGACGACACCCGGCAGCACGAAGAGCACGCCGGCGACCAGCCCGCCCAGGGTGCCGTTGAGCAGCCAGCCGACGTAGATCGCCAGCTGCTGGGCCTCGGGGCCGGGCAGCAGCATGCAGTAGTTCAGGGCGTGCAGGAAGCGCTGCTGACCGATCCAGCGCTTCTCGTCGACCAGCTTGTGCTGCATGACGGCGATCTGGCCCGCCGGGCCGCCGAAGGTCTGCAGCGAGATCGCGAACCACGCACGGGTCGCCTCACGGAGCGGGATGACGTCGCCGGCCCGGGTCTTGTCGGAGGTCATGGCACCGCCATCCTCCACCCTCCGGCTCAGAGCCAGCCGGCCCCGTCCACGATGAGCAGGATCCCGAAGAGCGCGAAGAGCGCGGCGGCGCCGTACGCGATGACCTTCTCGGGCAGGCGGCGGCCGAGGATCGCGCCGACGCCGATGGCGAGCGCGTCGGCGGCGACCATGCCGAGCGTCGAGCCGAGCCAGGTGCCGAACCAGCCCTCCTGGGTGGCCAGGGTGATCGTCGCGAGCATCGTCTTGTCGCCGAGCTCGGCGAGGAAGAAGGCGACGCCGACGGCCAGGATCGCGGCGCCGGTCGCGTTGCGGGCCTTGTCGGCCTCCTCGTCGGTGAGCTCGTCGCCGCGCAGGGTCCACAGCGCGAAGAGCAGGAACGCGACGCCGGCGACGACGGCGATCGTGCCCTGGTAGTCCGCGAAGGCGTCGCCGATGACGGCGCCGATCCCGACGGAGGCGAGGTGGACGAGGGCGGTGGCGGCGGTGATGCCGATGATCACGTCGCGGGCGCGGTAGCGCGCGGCGAAGGTCATCGCCATCAGCTGGCTCTTGTCGCCGAGCTCGGCGACGAAGATGACGGCGGTGGAGAGCAGGAAGGCGTACATCGGTGGTTCCTCTCGGCACCTGGCGAGAGACCCCCTGGATGGACGCGCGCTCTCGACCAGGCGCCCTTGCGGGTCGGCAATCTGGTCGAAAGTCTCGTCCGCCACCCGATCGCTCGAGGTGGCCTGCCGCACCGGACCCGGAGGTCAGTGTGTCGACGCGGCTGTTGGGGACTACTCCCTTTCGGCGCCGAGCCTATCGCGGGGACGACGCCGGTCCCACATCGCGGGGCCGAGCGCTCAGTGCCGCCCGGAGACCCGGTCGGCGACGCGCGCGAGCGGCGAGGTGCTCGCGCGACCGCGGGACTCGGCCCGGTCGGCGGCCCGGTAGGCGGCGTACAGGGCCTGGACCGCGACCCACCGCAGCGGCTCGACCTCCCAGCGGCGGGCGCGGTGGCCGACCCACGGCAGCCGGGTGCGTTCGGTGTCGTGGCCGAGCACCAGGTCGGCGAGGGTGCGTCCGGCGAGGTTGGTCGCGGTGACGCCGGTGCCGACGTACCCGCCGGCCCAGCCGAGGCCGGTCGCCGGGTCGAGGCCGACGCTCGCCGACCAGTCCCGCGGGACGCCGAGCACGCCCGCCCACGCGTGCTCGATCGGCACGTCCGCCGCGGCCGGGAAGAACCGGCGGAGCAGCCCGGTCAGGCCGGCGATGGTGCGCGCCTGGGTGGCGCCGTCGGTGTCGACCCGCGAGCCGAAGCGGTAGGGCACGCCGCGGCCGCCGAAGGCGATCCGGTCGTCGGCGGTGCGCTGGGCGTACATGTAGACGTGGGCGAGGTCGCCGAGCGTCTCGCGACCGTCCCAGCCGATCTCGTCCCAGACCGCCGGGGGCAGGGGCGCGGTCACGACGAGGGAGGAGTTCATCGGCAGCCAGGTGCGGTGCTCGCCGCGCAGGTTGGCGGTGAAGCCCTCCGTCGCCCGGATGACGTACGACGCCCGCACGGTCCCGTGCGCGGTCCGGGCCGCGCCCGCGGTGATCTCCTCGACGTGGGTGTCCTCGTGGATCACCGCGCCGCTGCGCTCGACCGCCCGGGCCAGCCCGTGGGCGAGGCGTGCGGGCTGCAGGCGGGCACAGTGCGGGTGCCACATCCCGCCCACCGCGTCCGCCACCCGGATCCGCTCTCGCACGGCGGCGGCGTCGAGCAGCGCCACGTCCGTGTCCGGCCACTCCTGCTCGGCGGCGACCGCGGCCCGCAGCCGCGCCAGCTGGGCCGGGGTGCGGGCCACGTTCAGCTCGCCGCCGAGGTGGATGCCGGCGTCGATGCCCTCGCGAGCGGCCACGTCGACCACCTCCCGCACGGCGTCGTTCATCCCACGCTGCTGGGCGACCGCCGCGGCGCGGCCGTGGCTGGCGGCGTACTGCTCACGACCGCCGGTCACGCTGTTGGTCAGCCAGCCGCCGTTGCGCCCGGACGCGCCGAAGCCGGCGAAGCGCGACTCCAGCACGACGACGCGCAGGTCCGGTTGCAGCTGCTTCAGGTAGTACGCCGTCCACAGGCCGGTGTAGCCGGCGCCGACGATGCACACGTCGGCGTCGGCGTCGCCGGGCAGCGCCGGTCGCGGGTCGGGCAGGCCGACCTGCTGCCACCAGAAGGAGACGTCGCCGTTGCGGACTCCGATCACCCGGTCATCGTGGCACCGGGTGGGTCAGCGGATGGGCAGGCCCTGGATCCGTTGCGCCGTGTCGCCGGGCAGGCTGCCGCGGTCCCACTCGGCGAAGGTGGCCCGCGCCTCCAGGTCGACCTGCGGGTTCGCGCGGATGTAATCGGCGACGACGCGCTCCGGGTCGATCCGCTCCCGGTTGACGATGAGCCTCCGGTACGCGACCAGCTGGCGCACGGGGTAGGCCCGCGAGGCGTGCAGGTGTCGAGATTCCCGAGTCATGGCGACCACGCTAACGCGCGGACCCACGACGCGCCCAGTGGGGATGGGAGGCTTGCACCATGCGGGACGAGTACGACGCGGGCAGCACCGGGCCCCGACTGGCCGCCTGGCTCGAGGAGCTCGGCCTCGCCGACCAGCTCGCCGCGGCCGGACTGCCGACGTTCGAGCGCGACCTCGGTGGCGCGGTGGTGTGGCGCGACCCCGGGACGGGTGCGGCGCTGACGCCGGACCAGGTCGCCGACCTCGACCGGGTGCTCCACCAGGACGGGGACGAGCCCGCCCACGCCGTACCCCTCGCCCTGGTGCAGCTGCGCCGCCAGGCCCGGGTGCGGGCGGCCCTGCTCGCCAGCCCCTGGCACACCTACGCCTCGCTCGCCGACGTGCGCGGCGGGTCGGAGAACGCCGCCCGCTTCGCGGTGCACAAGGCGGCCGAGCGCCACGCCCTGCTCGTCGTCGCCCATGACGGCGGCACGCTGGTCCCGGCCTTCCAGCTGACCGATGCCGGCGAGCTGCGCGACGAGCTGGCGCCGGTCCTCGAGCCGCTGCTGGCCGCCCGGATGGACCCGTGGAAGGTGTGGGCCTGGCTCACCCAGCCGGCCGGGCTGCTCGGCGGGCTGGTGCCGCACGAGGCGGCCCGGGATCCCGAGGAGGCCGCGATCGTGCGGCACGCCGCGGTCCGGCTGGCAGAGGTGGCGAGGGCCTAGGTGCCCTCGACCGTCCGCCAGCGCAGCACCTCCAGCGCGACGCCGATCCGCACCGGGTCGCTCGCGAGCGGGCGCGGCAGCAGCTCGTCGGCCCGCACCAACCGGCGCAGCACGGTGTTGCGGTGCGTGAAGAGGCGTGCCGCCGCCGCGGAGGCGTTGCCGAGCTCGGCGAGATAGGCCCGGACGGTCTCCTGCAGCTCGGCGGGCGCGTCGGCGAGGTCGCCGAGGACCTGCGCGACGAACTCCTCGGCCCGCGCCTGGTCCCGGGTGACCAGCGCGGCGAGCTGCACGTCGGCGAACGCCACGAGCTGGTCGGCCGTCCCCATCCGGGCCACGAGGCGTCGTACCTCCGCGGCGTCGTGGTGGCTGCGCCGGAAGCCCTCGACCCCGCGGGCCGGGTTGCCGATCGCCACCCGCACCTCCGGTGTACGACGGAGGGCGGCCCCGAGCGCAGCGCGGTCCGGCGCCGTGGCCACCGGCAGCCACACCCACAGCGTGCTGGCCGCCGCGACGACCGTCAGTCGCTGCCGGGCGCCGAAGGCCCGCATCAGCTCCTCGGCGACGCGCTCGAGCCGGCCGAGGTCGGAGTCGCGGTCGGTCGTCCACACCACCGCGGCGACGTGGTCGCCGTCGAGCGGGTGGGCCAGCACCGCCTCGGCGCGCAGCCGCGGCACCGGCGCGCCCTCGAGGATGAGGGCGACCATGTCGCGCCGCTCGGCCTGGGAGCCGCGGGTCAGCTCGTCGCGCTCGGCGGCCATCCGCTCGGCGACGGCACCGATGGTGCCGTCGACGAAGTCGGCGATCGACGTCGCGGAGACGAGCAGCAGGTCCTCCAGCTCGTCGGCGTCGCGGGTGAGCTCGAAACAGATCTGCATCCAGGCGCGCCACGCGACGTTCTGCCCGGTCCGGTAGGCGTCGAGGCTGACGTCGTCGAGCCCCCGACGGACGAGGTCGCGGGCCACGTCGAGCTGGACGGCGCTGGTGTTCGGCGGCACCCGGTCACCGGGTGCACGCACGTTGGCGGTGGCCCACGCGAGGAGGTTGTCGAAATTGGCTCGCCGCAGCGCGTCCGCGAGCGCCGGGTCGGCGGCGATCGCCGCGGTCGTCGGCGCGGACAGGGTGGCCTCGTGGACCGGGGTGACCCACTCGTCGGGGTTCTGCAGGGCCCGCTCGGCGGCCTGCCGGATCAGCTCGCGCGTGCGTGGCGCGGGATCCACCCAGGTCATGGAGCGAGCATAGGGGGGCCCTCGGACGGACGCTTGACCTCAACCAAAGTTGAGGTTGGAGGGTTGCTCCCATGACCGCGCTCGCCGCCGCTCCGGCCCCTGCCCGCACGGGCACCACCATCGCGCTGACCGTCATCGCCGGCACCGTGATGATCCCGCTCGACGTCACCGTCGTCGCCGTCGCGCTCGCCCGGCTGGCCGAGGAGACCGGCGCCTCGCTGCCGGTCATCCAGTGGGTCAGCACCGGCTACACGCTCGCCCTCGCGACCGTCATCCCTGCGGCGGCCTGGGCCATCGCACGGTACGGCGCCCGGTCGGTCTTCCTCACCGCGATCGCCGTCTTCACGATCGGCTCGGCGCTGGTGGCGACGGCGTGGGACGCGCCCAGCCTGATCGGGTTCCGGATCCTGCAGGGCCTCGGCGGCGGGTTCGTGATGCCGGCGGCGATGACGCTCGCGCTGCGCTCGGCGCCGCCGGCGGAGCGGGGCCGGGTGATGTCGCTGCTGGGCCTGCCGATCCTCGTCGGGCCGGTGCTCGGCCCGCCGCTGGGTGGCTGGCTGCTCGACAGCTTGTCCTGGCGCTGGATCTTCCTCGTGAACCTGCCGATCGGGCTGGTCGCCCTGTGGCTCGGCCGCCGCAACCTGCCCGTCCTGCCCGGCGACCGGGCCGCGCGCCTGGACCGCACCGGCCTGCTCCTGCTGGCCCCCGCGATGGCGCTGCTCGTGCTCGGGACGTCGCTGGCCGAGGGCTCACTGGTCGAGGCCCGCGTCCTGCTCCCGATCGGCGTGGGCCTCGTGCTCCTCGCCGCCTTCGCCCGCCACGCACTGCGCCACACCGCCCCGCTGCTGAAGGTGCGCCTGCTCGGGCTGCGCGCGACCGGTGGCGGGGCCCTGCTGATGGTGCTCTTCGCGGGCGCCTACTTCTCGACGCTGGTCCTGGTCCCGCTGTACTTCCAGGTCGCGCGCGGGGAGTCGGCCACCACCACCGGCCTGCTGATGGTGCCGCAGGCGGTCCTCGCCGGCATCTCGATCCAGGTCGCCGGCCGGCTCATCGACCGGGTGCCGCCGGTCCGGGTCATCGCCACCGGCATCACGCTGGCGGTCGTCGGCTACGGCGGGTTCGCGCTGCAGCTGGCCGGCGAGGCGCCGTACACGACGCTGGTGCCCTTCCTCGCCCTCGGTACGACGGGCGCCGGCGCGACGATGCTGCCGACGATCACCCAGGCGACCCGCGACCTCGACGACGTCGACATCCCGTCGGGCAGCACGATCATCAACGTGCTCAACCAGCTCGCCACCTCGGTGACGACAGCGGCGGTCACCGTGGTGCTGGCCTCGACCGGGTCGATGCGGGACGCGTTCTGGCTGCCGCTCGCGATGATGACCGCCGCTCTCGTGGTGGCGCTCACCGTGCTCGGGCCGCGCGGCGTCAGGGCGCCCGGAACACCACGCTGACGAAGACCGTCCCGTCGCCGTCGCGCCAGGCGCCGACCCCCGCCGACCGGAACCGCGGCAGGAGGAGCACGTCGTGGTGGCTGGGCGAGCGCATCCAGGCGCGGACCACGATCGACGCCTGGGCGAAGCTGCGGCCGCGGGCGATCACCTCGCCGACCGTCGACCCGCCGCAGCTGCCGAACACGCGGCGCAGGCCGGGGTAGTGCACCATCTCGTCGTTGACCGCCATCCGTCGCGAGCGCGACTCGGCGAAGCGGTCCACGCACGACGACATGCGCAACGCCCGCAGGCCGCGGGCGGTCCGCCGGGCGTTGATCTGGCGCAGCACGGCGGCCTCGTAGGTCCTGGACATCGCGGTGGCGCTCTGGGCCGCGGTGGCGCTCTGGGCCTGGGCGGCGGGCAGCGGGGTGGCCGGAGCCGCCGTGAGGGCGGCCGAGGCCATCAGCCCGGCGAGCGCCGAGCGGAGGAGTGTGCTCATGGGGGGTCGTTCCTTCCCGAGATCAGTCCCCACCTGGCTCGTCCCCGGGCGAACCCTCCGGCGGTACCCGCCGCCCCGCCAGCCACCCCGTTCTCGCCCGAAAGGTGCACTCCGCACCACTCGCACCCCGCAATGGTGTGCTCCGCCCTGCCATCGGGTGGTCTCCCGACCGCACCATGGAGACATGACCACGCACCCCGAACACCTCGACGTCCTCGTCATCGGCGCCGGCATCTCCGGCATCGGCGCGGCCCGCTACCTGCTGGCCGAGCGGCCGGGCACGACCTTCGCGGTGCTCGAGGCGCGTGCGGCGTCCGGCGGCACGTGGGACCTGTTCCGCTACCCCGGCATCCGCTCGGACTCCGACCTCCACACCTTCGGCTACGAGTTCAAGCCGTGGACCGACCCGAAGTCGATCGCGAGCGCGGACCGGATCCTCGCCTACCTGCGCGAGACCTCCGAGGAGTACGGCGTCGAGCCGCACATCCGCTACCAGCACCGGGTCCTCGAGGCGGCCTGGTCGACCGCCGACGCCCGCTGGACCGTGCAGGTCGAGCGCGGTGACACCGGCGAGCGGTTCACCCTGACGGCCGGCTGGGTCTTCGGCGCGACCGGCTACTACGACTACGAGGCCGGCTTCACGCCGACCTTCGAGGGTCGCGACCGCTTCCGCGGCGAGATCGTGCACCCCCAGCACTGGCCCGAGGACCTCGACTACGCGGGCAAGAGGGTCGTCGTGATCGGCTCCGGCGCCACGGCCGTCACCCTGCTGCCGGCGATGGTCGAGGGCGGCGCGGGCCACGTCACGATGCTGCAGCGGACGCCGACGTACATCATGCCGGTGCCGTCGGAGGACAAGCTCGCCAACGGCCTGCGCAAGGTCCTCGGCGAGACCCGCGGCTACGCCGTCGCCCGGCAGAAGAACATCCTCAAGCAGCGGCTGGTGTGGCAGTTCTGCCAGACCTTCCCGAAGACGGCCCGCACGCTGATCCGCTCGGTCAACGCGAAAGCGCTGCCCGAGGGCTTCGACGTCGACACGCACTTCAACCCGCCCTACGACCCGTGGGACCAGCGGCTGTGCGCCGTGCCCGACGGCGACCTGTTCCGCACGATCCGCGACGGGAGGGCGAGCGTCGTCACCGACCGGATCAGCACCTTCACCGAGACCGGCATCCTGCTGGAGTCCGGTGAGGAACTCGAGGCGGACGTGATCGTCACCGCCACCGGGCTGAACATGCAGCTCTTCGGCGGCATCGCGATCACCGTGGACGGCACCGCGCTGCACGCCCCCGACCACGTCGCCTACAAGGGCATGATGCTCAGCGGCATCCCCAACCTGGCCTTCGCGATCGGCTACACGAACTCGTCGTGGACCCTCAAGGTCGGCCTGCTGTGCGAGCACTTCTGCCGCCTGCTGGAGCACATGGAGGCCGAGGGGTACGACGTCTGCGTGCCCGTCGCGCCCGAGGGCATGGCGACCCGTCCGCTCCTGGACTTCGAGGCCGGCTACGTGCAGCGGGCGATCGCCGACCTGCCGCGCCAGGGCGACCGCTACCCGTGGACGATGTCGATGAGCTACGCCGACGACGTGAAGCTGGTCCGCGGCGGTCCGGTGGTCGACGAGGCGCTGCGCTTCTCGACGGCGTCCCCCGCCTGGGCCACGACCGCGAGCAACGAGGCCGTCCCGGCATGAGGCCGGTCGGCGGGCGCGTCCGGTAGTAACACGCCGTCCACCCGACCACCCGCCGGTTGACGGCAGGATCCGGCCCCGAGACCGGCGTGTCGCTGCCGTCGAGAGGCGCCCAGTCGGGTGGACAGCGTGTCACTGCACGCCCCGCCCGGCCGACGCCGAGACCCGCGCCGGCCACCAGAACCGCGCCCCCAGCAGCATCGCCAGGGCTGGGACCAGCACGGTCCGGACGACCAGCGTGTCGAGCAGGACCCCGAGGCAGACCACGACACCGAGCTGGGCCAGCACCACGAGCGGCAGCACGCCGAGCACCGCGAAGACCGCGCCCAGCAGGATCCCCGCACTCGTGATCACGCCGCCGGTCGCCGCGAGCGCGCGCAGCATGCCGTCGCGGGTCCCGTGCTCGCGCGCCTCCTCGCGGGCGCGGGTGACGAGGAAGATGTTGTAGTCGACGCCGAGCGCGACGAGGAACAGGAACGCGAAGAGCGGCACCTGCACGTCGAGGGCGTCGAAGCCGAGCGGGCCGGTGAACAGCCACCAGGAGGCACCCATGCTGGCGGCGTACGTCGCCAGCACCGTCGCGACGAGCAGCAGCGGCGCGACGGCCGAGCGCAACAGCAGGACGAGGGCGAGCAGGACGACGCCCAGGATCAGGGGCAGCACCACCCACCGGTCGCGGCCCGCGCCCTCACGCTCGTCGAGCGACACCGCCTCCTCCCCGCCGACGTGGGTGTCGTCGAAGCCGGTGAGGTCGTCGCGGAGGCTGCCGACCGCGGAGCGGGCTGCGGCCGTGCCGGGCTCGGCGTCGAGCACCACGTCGATCCGGGTCACGCCGCCGCCCGCACCGGCGACGCGGGCGGAGACGACGGCGGCCGAGTCCTCGACCGCACGCAGGACGTCGTCCGCGTCGGCGCGGGTGAGGACCTCCGTCGGGCTCGAGGTGCCGGCCGGGAAGGACTCCGCCAGGCGCTCCCCCGCCGCGATCGCCTCCGGCTCCTCGAGGAACTGGTCCGCGCGGCCGAGCCCGGTCTCGACCCGGAGCAGACCGATCGCGAGCAGCGCGAGGACCGCGGTCGTCGTACCGACGAGCACGGCGGGGCGCCGCTGGACGACGCCGCCGACGCGCCGCCAGAGCGAGGTGCGCTCGGCGAGCGGCGTGGCGCCCTCGCGCGGCACCCGCGGCCAGAAGACCCACCGGCCGAAGAGCACGAGCAGGGCCGGCAGCACGACCAGGACGAACGACGCGGCCACGATGATGCCGATCGCGCAGGCCAGGCCGAGGCCGCGCGTGCTCGGCGTCAGCGAGAGCAGCAGCGTGAGCAGCCCGAGGACCACCGTGGTGGCGCTCGCGAGGACCGGCTCGACCGTACGCCGCAGGGCGAGGGACATCGCCTCGTGGCGCGAGGCGTGGCTGCCGAGCTCGTCGCGGTAGCGGGAGATCAACAGCAGCGCGTAGTTGGTCCCGGCGCCGAAGACGAGGACCGAGAGGATGCCGACGGTGGACTCGTTCCACGCGACGTCGAGCGCGGCCATCGCCTGCGTCGCGAGCACCGCCGCGAGCCGGTCGGCGATGCCGACGACCAGCAGCGGGACGAGCCAGAGCACGGGGCTGCGGTAGGTCAGCACGAGCAGGATCGCCACCACCGACGCCGTGGCGAGGAGCAGGCGGGTGTTGGCGCCGTCGAACACCTTGGCCAGGTCGGCCTGCACGCCCGCGGGCCCGGTCACTTGTGCCGTCACCCCCTCGGGCACCTGCTCGGCCAGGACGGCGCGCAGCTCGTCGACCCGGTCGACGGTGTCGGTGGCCGAGGCCGCCGTGACGGGTACGACGACGAACGCGGCGCTCCCGTCCTCGGCGACGCTCAGGCTCCGGGGGATCGCACCCACCGCCCGGACCGCGCCGTCCAGGACCGACCTCCCGGCGCCGGCCAGCTCGTCGCCGTCGGAGGTGAACAGGACGATCGCGACGTCCTGCCCGTCGTCGCCCACCTGCGCGTCGAGCTCCGCCGCCAGCGTGCTGTCGAGGCCGCGCGGCAGCGAGTCGGTGGGGCGCTGCTCGCGCTCCCCCTCGCCGAGCAACCCGAGGGCGAGGAGCGCCAGCAGCAGCGGGGCCAGGGCGACGAACCAGGCGGTCCGCGGCGCCACCGTGGGCAGCACGCGGGACGGGCGTCGGGTGGAGGGGGACATGGGAGACTCCATCGTCGTCGGGCCGGTGGTCGCGCGGTCACGCAGTCGTTAACATACTTGATAGTTAAGAAAGTGAGATATCTATGGCTCGCACGCAGCCCGGGCCCGGTGACCGGCCGTGGCACGCGACCGCGACCCTGGAGACCCTCCGCAGCCTGCTCGAGGCCGGTGCCCGCATCCGGCACGAGGTGTCCCGGCGGGCGCAGCTCAGCGACGTCGAGCTCGCGACCCTCGAGCGGCTCAGCCACGGGCCGATCGGGCCGGCCGAGCTCGCCCGCCACCTCGACGTGACGAGTGCGGCCGCGACCGGCATCGTCGACCGGCTCAGCCGCCGCGGCCACCTCGAGCGGGTCCCCCACGAGGACGACCGCCGTCGTACCCAGCTCCACATCACGGACAGCGCCACCGCCGAGGTGTCACGCCACCTGCGGCCCATGTTCGAGGGTCTCGCACGGTTGGACGGGGAGTTCAGCGACGAGGAGCGCGCCGTCGTCGAGCGCTACCTGCGCGGCGCGCTCGCGGCGGTCGAGGCGGCCATCGCGGAGCCAGGGGACGGCCCGTCCGACTGAGCGGTCACCCCCGCTCCAGCTTCGTCCACCCCGTCCAGCCCCGCTCCTCGAGCTCGCGCAGCAACCGGCGCGCCATCGGCACGGAGTCGACGAAGACCGCGTCGAGCAGGTCGGCGAGGTCGTCGGGCAGGTCGAGGTCCGGCGCCTCCCAGCCCTCGGGCGGGGCCGCGACGTCCGCCTCGATCAGGGCGACCAGCTGGTCGGCGAGCGCCGGGATCCGCGGGTCGTCGGCGTCCCAGTCGATCGCCGCGGCGAGGTCGCGGTAGAAGCCGCTCTGCTCCGGGTCGTCGAGCTGGACCTCCTTGAGCGCCATGTACGCCGCCATGTGCTGGGGCATCTGCGCGGCGACGAGGATCCACGCGTCGCGCTCGCCCTCGATCAGCCGCTCCGGCAGCCCGATCTCCCGCAGCCGGGCGAGGTACGCCGCAGCCTCCGGCGGCAGCGCGAGGTTGTCGCCGGCGGCCAGCTGGGCGATCCGCTGCCGGTGCTGCTGGCGCTCGCGGATCTCCGCGCGCAGCCGTCGGTCGATGTCGGCGACCGCCGCGGCGAATTCCTCCGCGCCTGCGTCGAGGAGCTCCTCGACGCGGGCGAGGGGGACGCCGGCCTCGGCCAGGGTGCGGATCCGGATCAGCTCGGACACCGCGCGGGCGTCGTAGCGCCGGTAGCCCGAGTGGTCCCGCTCGGGCTCCGGCAGCAGGCCCTTGGTGTGGTAGTGCCGCACCGTGCGGATCGTCACCCCGGCGTACGACGCCAGCTCCCCGATCGTCAGCATGAGCCCATCCTCCCGGTCGTCCCCGACACGACCACCTCAGGCGATCCGGCGGTGGTAGGTGCGCATCGCGAACACGTAGGCGAGGACGAGCAGCCCGGCGCACCACCCGAGCGCGACCCAGATGTCGTCGCCGACCGGCTGCTCGGCGTACAGGTTGCGGATCGTGTCGACGATCGCGGTCACCGGCTGGTGCTCGGCGAACCACCGCACCGCGCCGGGCATCCCGGCCGTCGGCACGAACGCCGAGCTGATGAACGGCAGGAAGATCAGCGGGTAGGAGAAGCCGCCGACGGCGTCCGCGGACCTTGCGGTGAGGCCCGGGATCACGGCCAGCCAGGTGAGCGTCAGCGTGAACAGGACGAGGATCCCGGCCACCCCCAGCCAGGCCAGCGCGCCGGCACCCGAGCGGAAGCCCATCAGCAGGGCGACGAGCACGACCAGCACCAGGGCGGCCGCGTTGGCGACGACCGAGGTGATCACGTGGCCCCACAGCGCCGCGGACCGCGCGATCGGCATCGACTGGAAGCGCTCGAAGATGCCCCCGGAGACGTCGGTGTGGAGGCGGTACGCCGTGTAGGCGATGCCCGACGCGACGGTGATCAGCAGGATGCCGGGCAGCAGGTAGTCGACGTAGTCGCCGGTGCCGGTGCCCGTGCCGGTGTCGATCGCGCCGCCGAAGACGTAGACGAACAGCAGCAGCATCGCGATCGGCGTGACGGCGGTGGTGATGATCGTGTCCGGGCTGCGCAGGACGTGGCGCAACGACCGGCCGAGCAGGGTGGTGGTGTCGCGGACGAAGTGGCGGGTCATCGCGGGCTCCCCTCGGTGCTCTCGGTGCTCTCGGTGCTCTCGGTGCTCTCGGTGCTGGTGATGGCGAGGAAGACCTCCTCGAGCGAGGGCTGCTTCTCGACGTACTGCACCTCGGCCGGGGGCATCAGCGCCTTCAGCTCGGCGAGGGTCCCCTCGACGATGACCCGGCCCCCGTGCAGGATCCCGATCCGGTCGGCGAGCTGCTCGGCCTCCTCGAGGTACTGCGTCGTGAGCAGCACCGTGGTGCCGCCGTGGGCGAGCTCCCTCACCGTGCGCCACACCTCGAGCCGCGCCTGCGGGTCGAGGCCGGTGGTCGGCTCGTCGAGGAAGATGACGGGCGGATCGCCGATCAGGCTCATCGCGATGTCGAGCCGGCGGCGCATGCCGCCGGAGTACGTCGCGACGCGCTTGCCGCCGGCGTCGGCGAGGGCGAACCTCGCGAGCAGCTCGTCGGCGGTCCGGCCCGGCTCGGCCAGGTGGCGCAGCCGGGCGACGAGGACGAGGTTCTCGCGCCCGGTGAGGATCTCGTCGACCGCGGCGAACTGGCCGGTCAGGCTGATCGACTCCCGCACCCGGTCGGGCGCGGTCGCGACGTCGTGGCCCGCGACGACGGCGGTGCCGCCGTCGGCGCGGAGCAGGGTGGCGAGGATGCGGATCGTGGTGGTCTTGCCGGCGCCGTTGGAGCCGAGCAGGGCGTAGACCGATCCGGCCGGGACGGAGAGGTCGACGCCGTCGAGGACGACCTGGCCGTCGTACGACCTGCGGAGGTCGGTGACCGCGACGACGGGCTCGACGCGGGGTGTGTTCTGGTCCATGCCGAGAAGCGTCGAGGGTTGACGCTGCGTCAAGGTCAAGGCGCGGGTGGGACGGGCTCCGTCGGGTACCTCTCGACCAGGGCCCGACCATGAGCCCGACCATGAGGAGGTCGTGATGAGGAGCATCGGGATCGGCGGGGTCGTGGTGGTCGTGTGGCTGCTGTTCGGCGTGCTGGCGGCGTTCCAGCGCGGCTACTTCAGCGACGACCGCGACGTGAACTGCAAGACCTTCGGCGACACGGCACTGACGATCGTCGCCGGGCCGCTGAACTACTTCGGGGTCAACCCGAAGATCGAGTGCGACACCCGGCCGTCGCGCTGACGGCCGGGTCGTCCACGGCCGTCCTCAGGCGCTGTGGAACCAGGGGTGGTGCAGGTCGTGGAAGGTCGCGCCCTGCATCGCGTACTCCAGCTCGGCACGTACGTCGGCGGGCGGCTCGACCTGCTCGCCGGCCCGGGCCGCCTCCTCGGTCGTGAACGCGACGGTCTCGACGAAGCTGCCGTCGTCCTCGATCGCGAGCGTGGCGCCGAGGATGTCGGGCCGCATCTCGTGGAGGGTCTCGCTGTCGGCCATCATCGCCTTCAGCCGCGACGGGTCGTCCACGCGGCCGCGGATGATCTGCACGAAGCCGGCCTCGTCGGAGCCGCCGCCCATCAGCAGAGTCACGTCGTCGCAGTCGTGGAACTCCATCGGGCCGTCCATGACCGCCGCGAAGCGCTCCGCCCAGGCGCCCTGCTCGGGCCGCTCGGAGTTGGCCATCGCCTCCTCGCGCGACGCGAACCGCACCACGGCCATCAGCTGGCCGTCGTCGGTGAAGCCGTAGGTCCCGCCCAGCCAGCCCGTCGCGCCCGGCGACAGGTCGCGGCGCCACTCGTCGATGAGCTCGTGCGCGTCGTCCTGGCGGGTGCAGGGTGCCTGGATCATCTGGATGAACATCAAGAGCCTCCTCGGTCGATCTCGCTGTCTCGATGGGTGTGCGGGACACCGGTCGAGGCCGAACGGGAGTGGGCTCCGTGGGCCCCGGCCGGGCCCACTTCGCAAGGTACGACGATCGGCCGGGCCGCGCCATGATCAGAATGGGTAGCCTCGGAGCATGGACATCCAGCTCCTGGCGGACGCCCTCTCCCCCGTGCTCCGCGACCCGGCCGCGGACGACTCGTTCGTCTACGGCCTGGCCCACCTGACGGCCGCCGGGACCGACGTGATGGTCAACGTCGACCCGGAGGTCGAGGACCGCGACGACGTGGCGGTCGACGAGCTGGTCGAGCGGGTCGCGGCCTTCCTCGCCATCACGCCGGAGCAGTGGTCGCAGGTGCTCACCGACGTCGTGGCGGAGGTCGAGGACGCCGTCGGCGACCAGCCGGTCGCCCAGCCGACGGCCCTGCGCGACGACCTGGCGCTGACGTCCACGGTGGTCTTCGTCGACGCCGTGCTGCTGTCCTTCGTCGCGCCGCTGCAGTTCCCCGACGGCGTGATCCGGGTCCAGCTCGACGCCGCCCTCGCGTTCGAGGACATGGACGTCGAGATCGAGGGTGTCGAGCCGGTCGCCTTCGACGGTCTCGACGACCTGCTCGACCACCTCGGCCAGGAGCCCTGAGCCCGACCGCTGCTCAGGCCAGCAGCGCCGCGGCCACCCGGTCCGGCGCTTCCAGCGGCGGCCAGTGCGCGACATCCTCCAGCGCGAGGAGTGGCGCGTCGGGCAGCCGTTCCCTGATCCGCTCGGCCATGTGCGCGCCGGAGATCGGGTCGAGCATCCCCCACACGAAGCGCAGCGGTACGTCGGTGCGCTCGAGCACCGAGGTCCAGCGCTCCGCGTGCTGCTGGCGGTCGCTGATGTAGCGGATCAACAGGTGCGCGTTGCGGTGGCCGTCGTACCTCTCGAGCGAGCGCCAGATGTCCCCGGCGTGGGCGGCGAGGTCGGCCTCGGTGGCGAAGGTCGGGGCGAGCGCGCCGGTGATCAGCTCCTCGTTGATGATCGCGCTGATCTGGGGGCCCTGGACCGGGTCGAGCAGCGCGGTCTGCACGGGCTCGGGCCGGTGGATGTCGGGGTAGAGGCCGCCGTTGAGGAAGTCGACCCTGACCAGGTCGACCCCGAGGACGCCGTCGGCGCGGCGGGCGAGCAGCTCCTGCGCCACGGAGACGCCGTAGTCGTGCGCGACCAGCCGGGTGCGGGTGATCCCCTCCGCGGCCCACAGCGCCTCGACGAGGTCGGCCTGCTCGTGGATCGAGTACGTGTGGTCGGCCGGCTTGTCGGAGGCACCGAAGCCGAGGAGGTCCGGGAGCAGCAGGGCATGCCCCTGCGCCAGCGCGGGTACGACGAGCGCCCAGTCGTGCGACGAGCTCGGGAACCCGTGCACCAGCGTCATCGGATCGCCGCCGCCGAGGCGCTGGACCATGACGGAGCGCTCCGCGCCGCCGAAGGACAGGGCGACCCGCTCGCCGGACTCCCACCACTCGTCGATCGCCATGCCGCCTCCTCGTCGCGTACGACGAAGTCAACCGCTGCGGTCCGCTCGCCTGTCAAGGGCGGGCGTCGAGCGGCCGCTCAGCCGATCCGGCCGTAGACGACCCTGAGCACCACCGACGTCAGGTCGGCGAGCGCCCGCTCGAACGCGGCCCCGCGGAGCTTCGCGATCTCGGGGAAGCGTGCGTCGCGCAGGGCCGAGACGGCCTCGGCCAGGACGACGGGATCCACGCCGGCCGGCGCGATCCCGGCCGCCTGGTCGCGGGCGATCTTGCCCGCCAGGGCGTCGATCAGGCGCTGGTGCGCGCGGTCGACCCAGGCCACCAGCGGCTCGAAGTCGACGGAGTTCCCCCCGGTCGTGCAGGTCAGGATCGCGGCGTGCTCACGCCAGACCGCGGCAACGAGACGGTGGTGCTCCAGCAACGCTTCGCGGTCGATGCCGTCGGTGTCCATCCAGCCGTGCGTGCTGCCGAACTGGTCCCACAGCCCGTCGAGGAGCGCGGCCACCACGGCCTGCTTGGTCGGGAAGTAGAAGTAGAAGGCCGTGCGCGAGACGCCCGCTGCCTCGGCGATGGCGTTGATCGTCAGCTCGTCGATCGTGCGCTCGGCCAGCAGGGTGCGCGTCGCCTCGAGGATCTGCGCCTCACGCTGGTCGCCCTTGGTGGGCCCCCCGCGCCGGCGTACCTCGGTGGTCGTGGACTGCGCTGCCATGGTGCGAGCGTACCGGGCGCTGACGCCGGGTCGAAGGTGATTGACGACACGTCATTCATTCTCGACACTGTGTCAATTCTCTGTCACTCTCGATCCCATGACTTCCACGCTCGACCCCGCGACGTCCGTCGAGGCGCCCTCGGCCTCCGGCCCCGCGACGTACTCCCGGCTCGTCCTGCCCGCCATGGCGGCCAACGTCTTCCTTCTCTCCCTCATCCAGACGGTCGTCGTGCCCGCGCTGCCGCTCATCGGCCAGCAGCTGAGCGTCTCGGCGACCACGGTCGGCTGGGTCGCCACGGCGACGATGCTCACGGCGTCCGCCGTCACTCCGCTGTTCGGCCGCCTCGGCGACGTCTTCGGCAACCGTCGCGTCATCCTCGTGGTGCTGGCGCTGACGCTGGTCGGGTCGGTGCTCGCCGCGGTCGGCGACTCGATCGCCGTCCTGCTCGCCGGGCGCGTGCTGCAGGGGGCGTCCTTCGGCCTGTTCCCGCTCGCCATCTCGGTGCTGCGCCAGGAGCTGCCGCTCGCGCGCCTGCACCATGGCATGTCGATCGCGGCGACCGCCCTCGGCTTCGGCTCCGGGTTCGCGCTGGTCGCCACCGGCGTGCTCACCAACAACGGCGGCGACTACCACCGCATCTTCTGGCTGACCGTCGCCGCGTCGGCCCTGATGCTCGTGCTGTCCGCGATCGCCCTGCCCCGGCGGGCGGGCCGCGGCGGCCGCGTCGACTACCTCGGCGCGCTCGTGCTCGGAGCCGGCCTGGTCGCCCTTCTCCTGCCGGTCTCCCAGGGCCACGAGTGGGGCTGGACCGCTCCGACCACCCTCGCGCTGTTCGGCCTCGCGGTCGTCGTACTCCTCGCCTTCGGTGTCCTGCAGTCGCGCACCGAGCAGCCGCTGATCGCGCTCTCCCTGCTCAGCCACCGTCCGGTGCTGGCGACCAACCTGGCCTCGCTGTTCGTCGGCTACGGCATGTTCTCGGTGTTCCTCGGCGCGACGTACTTCGTCCAGGCGCCCGCGGCCCTCGCCGGCTACGGCTTCGACGCGAGCGTGCTGCGCACCAGCATCGAGTTCATGCTCCCCGGCACCCTGCTCGCCATCCCGCTCGGCCCGATCTCCGGCCACCTCGTCGGCAGGTACGGCGCCCGCCCGGTCCTGCTCTCGGCCACCGTCCTCGGCGTGGCCAGCATGGCCTCGCTCGCGCTCTTCCACGACCACAGCGCCGAGTTCATCGTCGCGCTCGTCGCCGGCAACGCCGCGATCGCCGTCGCCTATGCCGCCATGCCCGCCCTGCTGGTCCGGTACGTCGCCCCGCACGACACGGGCATCGCCAACTCGGTCAACAGCATCATGCGCACCGTCGGCGGCGCGATCGGCAGCGCCATCGTGATCACGATCCTCGCCGCATCCGCCGAGACCGTCGCGACCCCGATCGGCCCGGTGTCGCTGCCCACCGAGGGCGCCTACACCGCGGCCTTCGCGCTCGGGGCCGGAGCGTTCGCGCTCGCCGCGCTGCTCGCCGCCCTCGGCTTCCGCAACACGGAGCCCCACGAGGTCGCTGCTGCCTGACCCTGACCCTCCCGGTCTCCCGTCATGGGCCCGCGGGCAGCACCACCGTCACCCGCAGGCCGCCGCCCTCGCGCGGCTCCAGCAGCAGCCGGCCGTCGTGCGCGCGGGCGATGCTCTTCACGATCGCGAGGCCGAGACCCACACCGTCGTGGTCGTTGCGGATCCGCTCGGTGCCGCGCTGGAAGGGCTCGGCCAGGGTCGCGACCAACTGCGGGTTGAGGGCGGGCCCGGTGTTCTCGACGACGAGGACGGCGCGCCCCTGCCGGTGGCCGGTCGTGACCCGGACGGTCCCCTGCGCGGGGAGGTTGTGGACGATCGCGTTGTGCACGAGGTTGGTCACGAGCTGCACGAGCAGCGCCGGTGAGCCGAGGGCGGGGGCGAGATCCCCGGTGGTCTCGAGCGTGACGTCGTACTTCTCGGCGAGGGGGAGCAGGGTCTCGGCGACCTCCTCGGCGGCCAGGGACAGGTCGACCTCGCGCCGCACGAAGGAGCGCTGGTCGGCGCGGCTGAGCAGCAGCAGCGCCTCGGTCAGGTCGATGGCGCGCGCATTGACGCTGTGCAGCCTGTCGACGAGCACCTCGTGGTCCCCCGACCGGTCGTTGCGGGCGACCTCCAGCAGGGTCTGCGTGATCGCCAGCGGGGTGCGCAGCTCGTGGGAGGCGTTGGCGGCGAAGCGCTTCTGCTCCTCGACCTGGGCCTCGATCCGGGCGAGCATCGCGTCGAAGGTGTCGGCGAGCTCGCTGAGCTCGTCGCGGCGCCCGCGCAACCGGATCCGGTGGGACAGCGAGCCGTCGGCGGCGAGCCGGGCGGCGTCGGTGATCCGGGTCAGCGGGGCGAGCATCCAGCCGGCGAGCATCCACCCGCCGACGAGCCCGACGACCAGCAGCGCGCCCATCGCCATCGCGGCCTTGGGCAGGAACGCCCGCTGCAGGTCGGTACGGCTCGGCGAGAAGGTCGGCTCGATGAACGGCCCGTCCGGGACGTAGCGCAGCAGGAAGACCCAGACCACGGCGAGCAGCAGGACGCCGGCCACCATCAGGAAGCCGGCGTAGCTCAGGGTCAGCCGCAGCCGGACGCTGAGGCCCCGGCCGCGGGCGATCCGCTCGTCCCTCACGGGGACCCCTCCTCAGCGGCGGCACCGGACCCGATCCGGTAGCCGACACCCGGCACCGTCGCGATCAGCCACGGCTCCCCGAGCCGCTTGCGCAGCGCCGACACGGTGATCCGTACGGCGTTGGTGAACGGGTCGGCGTTCTCGTCCCACGCCCGCTCGAGAAGCTCCTCGGCGCTCACGACCCCGCCCTGGGCGGCGACCAGCACCTCGAGCACGGCGAACTGCTTGCGGGTGAGCGCGACATAGCGCCCGTCGCGGTAGACCTCGCGCCGGAACGGGTCCAGTCGCAACCCCGCCACCTCCCACACCGGCGGCCGGTGGTGGGCCCGGCGGCGGTCGAGGGCCCGGAGCCGGAGCACCAGCTCGCGCAGCTCGAAGGGCTTGGTCAGGTAGTCGTCGGCGCCGAGCTCGAAGCCGGACGCCTTGTCGTCAAGCCGGTCCGCGGCGGTCAGCATCAGGATCGGCATGCCGCTGCAGGACGCGACGATCCGCTGCGCCACCTCGTCGCCGGACGGCCCGGGGATGTCCCGGTCGAGGACCGCGATGTCGTACTCGTTGACGTCGATCAGCTCCAGCGCGGTGTCCCCGTCGCCGGCGATGTCGGCGGCGATCGCCTCCAGGCGCAGGCCGTCGCGGATGGCCTCGGCCATGAGCACCTCGTCCTCGACGATCAGCACGCGCACAGCCCGACCCTAGGCGAACCGGGCATATCGCCGGCATATCGAAATTCCCATACGGGCCGGCAACGCGCGCGTGCATTGACTGCGGTGCATGATCCGACTCCGCTTCCTCGTCCTCGCCGTCCTGGGCTTCGCCGCCGTGGTGTGGGGCCCGGCGCTGGCCACCTCGAGCGCCGGCTCCTCGGCCCTGGCCCTGCTCCCCGGCGGGCTCGGCGCCTCCGGCAGCGCCGACGGCCGGCTGCCCGAGGGGACCACCGTCTTCGACGACGACCAGCCCGGCGTCGTCCGCCTCGAGCACGAGCTGCTGGCCGCGCTGCGGGACGCGGCCCGCGACGCCGCGGAGGACGGCATCACGATCGTCGTCAACAGCGGGTGGCGCTCTGCGTCGTACCAGCAGGACCTGCTGGACGACGCCGTCGCGGAGTACGGCTCGGAGGAGGCCGCGGCCCGGTGGGTCGCCACGCCGCAGACCTCCCCCCACGTCTCCGGCAACGCGGTCGACGTCGGACCGCACGCGGCCACCGACTGGCTCGCGGAGCACGGGGCGTCGTACGGGCTGTGCCGGACCTACGCCAACGAGCCGTGGCACTTCGAGCTGCGCCGCGAGGCGGTCGGCGGCCGGTGCCCCGCGCCGTACGACGACCCGACCCAGGACCCGCGGCTGGCGCAGTAGTCCGCGCTACCTGCTCATGTTGCGGAGCCGGGGCCGGGCCCGGTCGACCGCCGGACCACCAGCTCGGGCTTGAACATGTACTCCTTCGGCGGGATGGGCTCGCCGGCAATGGCGTCGGCGACGGCGGCCACCGCGGCCGCGCACATCGGCTGCACCGGCTGGCGCACCGTCGTGAGCGGCGGGTCCAGGAAGCCGATCAGGATCGAGTCGTCGAAGCCCACCACGGACACGTCGTCGGGCACCGCCAGGCCGAGGTCGCGGACGCCGCGGACCGCGCCCATGGCCATCAGGTCCGAGGCACACACGATGCCGGTGGCTCCACGTTCGACGAGACTGCGTGCCGCGGCCGCTCCGCCCTCGACCGTGAACAGCCCCTCCTCGACCCAGGACACGGCCTCGTCGTCGGAGAGATCCAGCAGGCGCTGCAGCGCGCGAGCGAAGCCGGCGCGCTTTCGGCGGGAGGGCACGAAGCGCGCGGGCCCGGTGGCCAGGCCGATCCGGCGGTGCCCCAGCTGCACGAGATGGGCGACGGCCAGCTCCATCGCGGCGGCGTCGTCGGTCGACAGGAAGGGTGCGTCGACGTCCTCGGCGTAGCCGTTGATGAACGCCACGGGCATGCCGCGCTCGACGAGGGACCGGTAGCGCTCGTGGTCGGCCGAGGTGTCGGCATGCCTGCCCGACACGAAGATGATCCCGGCGACGCCGTGGTCCAGCAGCGACTCGACGTACTCGTCCTCGGAGATGCCGCCAGGCGACTGGGTGCACAGCACCGGCGTGTAGCGGCGCCGGGCGAGCGCGTCCTCGATGACCTGCGCGAAGGCCGGGAAGATCGGGTTGTCCAACTCCGGCACGACGAGGCCGACGAGCCCGCCGCTGCGCCGACGCAGCTTCGCGGGCCGCTCGAAGCCGAGGACGTCGAGGGCGACCAGGACCGCCTGGCGGGCGCCCTCGCTGACCCCGGGCTTGTCGTTGAGGACCCTACTGACCGTCGCCTCGCTGACGCCGGCCTCGCCAGCGATGTCCGTCAGTGTCCCCATGGCGTCATCCAACACCCCTTGCAACAACTCCGCAAGGTCTTCCAGATCCTGCAAATCGTTGCTACCGTCCGTGACTGCCGTCACACGACGGCGCTCACTTCCGATCCGTGCTCACCCAAGGAGCCACCATGCGTCGCACGCTGCCCGTTGCCGGCATCGCTGCCCTCGCCCTCGTCCTGTCCGCCTGCGGCGGCGGAGACAGCGAGAGTGACGACAAGAAGTCCCCGAACGAGGTCGACCCGGCCTCGCTGTCGGCCGAGCTCACCTGGTGGGACACCTCGGACCCCACGAACGAGGCGCCTGCGTTCAAGGAGCTGATCAAGAAGTTCAACGCGGAGTACCCGAAGGTCAAGATCAACTACCAGTCGGTGCCCTTCGGCGAGGCGCAGAACAAGTTCAAGACCGCCGCCGAGGCCGGCCAGGGCGCACCCGACATCCTGCGCGCGGAGGTCGCCTGGGTGCCGGAGTTCGCGGCCGCCGGTCACCTCTACGCGCTCGACGGCACGCCGCTGCTGGAGGATGGCGACTTCCTCGAGACCCCGCTCTCGTCCAACGTGTACGACGGCAAGACCTACGGCGTCCCGCAGGTCACCGACACCCTCGGCCTGATGTACAACAAGGAGCTCTTCGCCAAGGCCGGCATCGAGAAGGCCCCCACCACCTGGGAGGAGGTGAAGGAGGACGCCGCGCTGTTGAAGGACAAGGCAGGCGTCGACGGCATCTACGTCAACAGCGCCGGTTACTTCCTGCTGCCGTTCATGTACGGCGAGGGCGGTGACCTCGTCGACACCGAGTCGAAGACCATCGAGGTCGCCTCGGACGAGAACAAGGCCGGCATCAAGGTAGCCCAGGACCTGGTGACGTCGGGCGCCGCGCCGAAGCCGGACGCCAACGACTCCTACGGGACGATGATGACCCTCTTCAAGGAGGGCAAGGTCGGCATGATCATCAACGGGCCGTGGGAGGTCGCCAACATCTCCAACGACCCGAAGTTCGGCGGCTTCGACAACCTGGGCATCGCCCCGGTCCCCGGCGGCTCCGCGGGTGCGGGCGCCCCGGTCGGCGGCCACAACTACGTCGTCTACTCCGGCATGGACGAGGCGAAGGCCGACGCGGCCACCGCGTTCATCCAGTTCATGACCTCGGCGGAGTCGGAGGCCTACCTGGCCGACGAGCTCGGTCTCCTGCCGACCAACGAGGGCGCCTACGACCTCGTGAAGGACAACGAGCGCGTCAGCGCCTGGAAGGCCGCCCTCGACGTCTCCGTCGCGCGGCCGTGGATCCCGGAGGGTGGCCTGTTCTTCGCGCCGCTCGACGAGATGGCCACGCGGGTCCTGGTGAAGGACGAGGACGTCTCGAAGGTGCTGGACCAGACGGCCGACAAGTTCAAGTCCGACGTCGTCCCGGACTACGACCTGCCGTGACCACGGCGATCTCCGCGGGGCCCGGCCACGAGCCGGGCCCCGCCCCCGCCGCCCGGGGCCGGGTCCGGCGGCTCCTCGACCGGCACTGGTACGCGTGGGCCATGGTGCTGCCGACCGTCCTCGTGCTCGGGGTGCTCGTCCTCTATCCCCTGTTCCAAGGCATCTTCCAGTCGTTCACCGACCTCAACGAGACGAACAACCGCGACGTCATCTGCACCAAGACCCTCGGCGGCGGCGAGGACTGCGTCGACAACCCTGACCGCGCCCAGTTCGTCGGCCTCGACAACTACGTCGACCTGATCACCGGCGAGCGCGGCAAGTTCTGGCTGCTCTTCACCAACACGATCGTCTGGACGACGGCCTGCGTGTTCTTCCACTACACGATCGGCCTGGGGCTGGCCGTGCTGCTCAACCGAAGATTCCGGGGGCGAAGTCTCTACCGCGTGCTCCTCATCGTGCCCTGGGCCGTCCCGGCGTTCGTGAGCGCGTTCGCATGGAAGTTCCTGTTCAACCCGCGGTTCGGCCTGATCAACTCCGTGCTGGTCGACCTCGGCATGGACCCGGTGGACTGGTTCAACCACCGGTGGACCGCGATGTTCGCCGCGATCGTCACCAACGTGTGGCTCGGCGTCCCGTTCATGATGGTCGCCATCCTCGGCGGCCTGCAGGCGATCCCCTCCGACCTCTACGAGGCCGCTGAGATGGACGGCGCCTCGCCGTGGCAGCGGTTCCGCAATGTCACCCTTCCGGGCCTGCGGCCGGTGAGTTCGACGGTGATCCTGCTCGGCACCATCTGGACCTTCAACATGTTCCCGATCATCTACTTCGTCACCGGCGGCGAACCCGCAGGGGAAACCGAGATCCTCGTGACCGGCGCCTTCCGCGCGGCCTTCGAAGGCCTGCGCAACTACTCGCTCGCGGCGACGTACGGCGTGCTCATCCTGTCCTTGCTCGTCGTGTACGCCGCCATGTACCGCCGAGTCCTCCGGAGCAGAGGAGAAGTCTGGTGACCCGTCGTCCCCGTGGCCGCGAGGAGCGCAGCGTCGGCGCGTCGATCGCGCTGCACGGCACCCTGCTCATGGCCGTCACGATCGCCCTCTTCCCGGTGGTATGGGTCCTCCTGGCCTCGCTCAAGCCGAAGAGCGCCATCCAGTCGAGCGAGGTGGCGCTGTTCGACCACCCGACGCTCGACAACTACCACCGGGTGCTCTTCGACACGAACTTCCCCACCTGGTTCCTCAACTCGGTCATCGTCGCGGCGTTCACGATGCTCGTCGGGATGGCGATGTCGGCGACCGCCGGCTATGCGCTGAGCCGGTTCAACTTCCCCGGCAAGCGGAGCCTGATGTGGGTCTTCCTGATCACCCAGATGTTCCCGGTCGCCATCCTGATCGTGCCGATCTACACGATCATGGCGTCGCTGAACCTGATCGACACCAAGGCCTCGCTGGTCATCGCCTACTGCACCGTCGCGGTCCCCTTCTGCACATGGATGCTGCGGGGCTACTTCGACACGATCCCGCGCGACCTGGACGAGGCGGCCGCGATCGACGGGCTCGGCCCTTTCAAGACGTTCTGGTTCGTGATCCTGCCACTGGCCAGGCCCGGTCTGGCGGTGACGGCCTTCTACACGTTCCTGACGGCGTGGGGCGAGGTCGCCTACGCGATCGCGTTCATCCTCAGTGACAAGAAGCTGACCCTGGGCGCCGGGCTCCAGCAGTTCGTGCCGCAGTTCAACCCGCAGTGGGACCTGCTCACCGCGGGCGCGGTGCTGATCATGCTGCCGGCGTCCCTCGTCTTCTACTTCGCTCAGAAACACCTCGTCGCCGGTCTCACCGCCGGTGGCACCAAGGGTTAGGAGCCCCTGATGTCCACCCCCGTCGTCTTCGACTCCGCCACCCGGGTCTACCCCGGCGCGGAAACGCCCGCCGTCGACAGCCTGGACCTCGAGGTCCGGCCCGGCGAGTTCCTCGTGCTGGTCGGCCCCTCGGGCTGCGGCAAGTCCACGAGCCTGCGCATGCTCGCCGGTCTGGAGGACGTGACCTCCGGATCGATCCGGATCGGCGACCGCGATGTCACCCACCTGCGGCCCAAGGACCGCGACATCGCCATGGTCTTCCAGAGCTACGCCCTCTACCCCCACCTCACCGTCGGCGAGAACATGGGCTTCGCCCTCAAGATCGCCGGCGTCGCGAAGTCCGAGATCGCCAGCCGTGTCGCCGACGCCGCAAGGGTCCTCGACCTCGAGCCCTATCTCGACCGCAAGCCCAAGGCCCTCTCCGGCGGCCAGCGCCAGCGGGTCGCGATGGGACGCGCGATCGTCCGGGAGCCGCAGGTCTTCCTCATGGACGAGCCGCTGTCCAACCTCGACGCGAAACTGCGCGTCTCCACGCGGACCCAGATCGCGGCACTCCAGCGCCGCCTCGGCATCACGACCGTCTACGTCACGCACGACCAGGTCGAGGCGATGACGATGGGCGACCGGGTCGCGGTGCTGAAGGACGGCGTCCTGCAGCAGGTTGCCGCGCCGCTGGACCTGTACGACCGGCCGGCCAACGCCTTCGTCGCCGGCTTCATCGGCTCGCCGGCCATGAACCTGGGGACCTTCCGGGTGGAGGGCGAGAGCGCCGTGGTCGGTGAGGCACGGGTGCCGCTGTCCCGCGAGACGCGGTCCGCGCTCACCTCCGACGAGGTCGTCCTCGGCTTCCGGCCGGAGGCGCTCGAGCTCACCTCGTCCGACGCTGCCGACGCCTTCGCGGTCGAGGTCCTGGTCGCCGAGGAGCTCGGCTCCGAGGCCTTTCTCTACGGGACGCTGGAGGGCGCCACCCTGCGCGACCCCCAGCTGGTCGCGAAGGTCGCCCCACGCAGCGTCCCCGAGAAGGGCAGCCGGGTGCACTTCCGGATCCTCCCCGACCGGCTGCACGCCTTCTCGCCGGAGACGGGCGAGGCGCTCGCCCGGGCCTGAGGTGACCGATCGCGTCCTCGTCGTGGGGCCCGCCTCGTGGAACCGGATCGTGCTGCTCGACCGGCTCCCCGAGCCGGTGGCGCACACGGTCGTCGCGACCGATGCGTGGCACACCGTCGGAGGTACGTCGGCGGGCAAGTCCCTCTCGCTCGCCGGCGCCGGTCGCGAGGTGCTGCTGTCCACGCAGCTCGCGGCCGGCGCCGAGGGCGAGTTGGTGCGGTCGGTCCTGACCCTCGCTGGCGTACAGGTGCGCGCGGACCGGGCGGCCGTCACCGAGCAGCACCTCAACCTGATGACGCCGGCGGGCGAGCGGCTGTCCATCTACCTGGCCCGCCCGCCGGCCGGGCCGGACGACGCGGAGCGGGACCGTGAGGTCCAGGAGCTGATGGCCGGGTCCGCGGTCGTCGTACTCGACCTGGGGGCGGAGCCGCGACGCCTGGTGCCGACCGCGCTCGCCGCCCGACGCCCGATCTGGACCGATCTCCACGACTACGACGGCCGGGCGGCCTTCCACCAGCCCTTCCTGGAGGCGGCCGACGCGGTCTTCATGAACGACGACGCGACGCCAGACCCTCTCGACCTCCTGGCTCGCTGCCTGAGGCACGGCGCCGCCTTCGCGGTATGCACCCTCGGCGCCGAGGGCGCGGTCGCGCTCGACCGGTCGGGACGCGTCCATCGGGTCGACGCGGTCCCCGCCCCAGTCGTGGACACGAACGGGGCCGGTGACGCCTTCTTCGCGGGAACCCTCGACGCCCACCTCGCGGGGGCGGAGCTGCCCGAGGCGCTGGCCGCTGGCGCCCGATCGGCTGCCCAGGTGCTCGGCAGCCGGCACCTGCACCCGGCACTGGACGGCCTGCTCAGCGCGGGCTAGGACGACCGGTCGAGCCCCGGAGCACCAGCTCGGGCTGGACCAAGAACTCGGTGCGGTGCGCCGTGTTGCCCCGGATCTCGTCGACGAGCGCGTCGACCGCGGCCGTGCTCATCGCCTCGACCGGCTTGCGGATCGTCGTCAGCGGCGGGTCGGTGAAGGCGGTCATCGGGCTGTCGTCGAACCCGACGACGGAGACGTCGCGCGGCACATCGAGGCCACGCGCCCGCACGGCGCGGATGGCGCCGAGGGCCATGATGTCGCTGCCACAGACGATCGCCGTACAACCATCGTCGAGGAGGGCGTCCGCTGCTGCCCGCCCGCCCTCGAGCGTGAAGAGGGAGTGCTGCACGCGGTCGGCCCCGCCCAGGCCGCGAGCCTCCATCACCTCGGTGAAACCGGCGACCTTGCGGACGACGGGGACGAAACGGTGTGGCCCGAGGGCGAGCCCGATCCGCTCGTGGCCGAGCTCGACGAGGTGCTCGACCGACATCCGCATCGCCGCGCCGTCGTCCACCGACACGAACGGGGCGGAGATCCGCTCGCTGTAGCCGTCGATCAGCACGAACGGCACGCCGCTCGCCGTCAGGCGCGCGTAGCGCGTGTGGTCGGCCGACATGTCGGCGTGCACACCGGAGACGAAGACGATCCCGGTGACGTCGCGCTCGACGAGGACGTCGACGAGCTCGTCCTCGGTCGCGCCACCGGGTGTCTGGGTGCAGAGAACGGGGATGTAGGCGTGCCGGGCCAGGACCTGCTCGATGACCTGCGCCATCGCGGGGAAGATCGGGTTGCTCAGCTCCGGGATGATCAGACCGACCAGCCCGGCGCGGGAGCGCTGGGGCCGGCCGGAGCGCTCGTAGCCGAGCTCGTCGAGCGCGGCGAGCACGGTCTCCCGCGTCGCCGCGGACACCCCCGCCTTGCCGTTCAGCACCCTCGACACCGTGGCCTCGCTGACCCCGGCGTGGTGGGCGATGTCGAGCAGTCGCGGCTGGTCCATTCCCCTCGGTCCCCCGTCGTCCCTCAGACAGCCCACCAAGCCGTGGTGTCCGGCGCCAGCACGGCCTCGCCGTCGGCGACCTCGAGCGGGGAGGACGAGAGGAGGAGCGCACCGGGGACGGCCATGCGCACATGCTCCCCTGTCGTGTTGGCCGTGACCACCACAGGGGTGGCCGCACCGGCGGTCCGGCGGAAGGCGAGGACGCCGGCCGGGGCGTCCAGCCACGCCAGGTCACCGCCCTGCAGCGACGTGTGGGCCCGTCGGGCGGCGAGGGCCGCGCGGTACAGCTCGAGGGTCGAGCCCTCGACCCCGGTCTGGGCCTCCACGCTGAGCTCGGCCCACGCGTCCGGCTGGGGCAGCCAGCTCGGGCCGCCGTCCCGGGGCCCGAAGCCGTACGGCGCGGCCGAGCCCGACCACGGGATCGGCACCCGACAGCCGTCCCGGAAGCCGTCCTGGCCGTCGGCGCGGTGGAAGGAGGGATCGGCCCGCACCTCGTCCGGCAGGTCGGTGACGTCGGGGAGGCCGAGCTCCTCGCCCTGGTAGACGTAGGCCGAACCGGGCAGGCCCAGCATCAGCAGGGTGGCCGCCCGTGCCCGCCGCAGGCCCAGCTCGCGGTCGCCGGGCGTCACCATCTGGATGCCGAGGCCGGGCGGGTTGGCGAACCGGGTGGCGTGGCGGGTCACGTCGTGGTTGGACAGCACCCACGTCGCCGGCGCGCCGACCTCGCCCATGGCCGCCAGGGTCAGGTCGACGATCTCGCGGAGGGCGTCGACCTGCCAGTCCGTGCACAGGTAGGAGAAGTTGAACGCCTGGTGCAGCTCGTCGCTCCGGACGTACTGCGCCGCACGCTGCAGGGTCGGGGTCCATGCCTCGGCGACGAAGATCCGCTCGCCGTCGTACTCATCAAGGACCCGGCGCCAGTCGCGGTAGATCTCATGGACCCCGTCCTGGTCGAAGTACGGCGTCGCCAGGTTGCCGAGCAGCTTGAGCTGGTCCGCCCCGCCCACGTCGGGGAGTCCGGGTGCCTTGACCAGGCCGTGGGCGACGTCGATGCGGAACCCGTCGACCCCGAGGTCGAGCCAGAAGCGCAGGATGGAGCGGAACTCGTCGTGCACGGCGGGGTGGTCCCAGTTGAGGTCCGGCTGCTCCGGGGCGAACAGGTGGAGGTACCACTCGCCGTCCGGCACCCGGGTCCACGCAGGTCCGCCGAACACCGACTCCCAGTCGTTGGGCGGCAGCTCGCCCGCGACGCCCCTCCCGGTCTGGAAGTGGAACCTCTTGCGTGCGGTCGACCCGGGCCCAGCCAGCAGGGCGCGCTGGAACCACTCGTGCTGGTCGGAGCAGTGGTTCGGGACCAGGTCGACGATCACCCGGAGTCCCAGCGCGTGGGCGTCCTCGATCAGCCCCGCCGCATCCGCAAGCTCGCCGAACATCGGGTCGACGCGCCGGTAGTCCGACACGTCGTAGCCGGCGTCCGCCTGCGGGGAGGCGTAGAACGGCGAGAGCCAGACGGCGTCGACGCCGAGGTCGCGCAGGTACGGCAGGCGGGAGCGGACACCGGCGAGGTCGCCGATGCCGTCGCCGTCGCTGTCGGCGAAGCTGCGCGGGTACACCTGGTAGATGACGGCGTGGCGCCACCAGTCGGACGCGGCAGCGGGCTCGTCCTCCGGCGCTGCCGGGGTCACGGGGAGGGACATGCCAACGACGATAGCTCTTGCGCAAGCAGCGCCGCAAGAAATCTGCAACTTTCAGCAAGCCTCTTGCGGTCTTCGGTGGCGCTTCATACCCTCGGCGTCATGGCTGAGCTTCCCGACTGCGCCGTGGGCGTTGACGTCGGTGGTACGACGATCAAGGCCGCCCTCGTCGCGCCCGCGACCGGTGCGCTCCTCGCCCCCCGGGCCATGACGAGCACGCCCCGGCCGGCGGACCCGTCGCGCGTGCTCGCCGAGGTGGTCGGCCTCGCCCGCGCCCTCGCCCCGGTCCCCGGCACCCCGATCGGCGTCACCCTTCCCGGCGTCGTTCGCAACGGGGTGGTGCGCACGGCGGCCAACATCGACCCGGTGTGGGTCGGCTTCGACGCCCGGTCAGCCCTGGCCGACCTGGTGCCCGGCTCCGTGCACGTCGTCAACGACGCCGACGCCGCGGGGGTCGCGGAGACGGCCTTCGGCGCGGCGCGCGACCAGGCCGGCGTCGTCCTGGTCACCACCCTCGGGACGGGCATCGGGAGCGCCCTCCTCCTCGGCGGCACCCTCCTTCCGAACACCGAGCTCGGGCACCTCGAGATCGACGGGCGACCCGCCGAGCACCGGGCGGCGACGTCGGCCCTGCACCGCGAGGAGCTGGGCTACCGGGCCTGGGCGGAGCGGCTCACGACGTACTACCGCCGCCTGGAGGCGCTCCTCTCGCCCGACCTGATCGTCGTCGGGGGCGCCGTGAGCGCCAGCGCTGGGAAGTTCCTCCCCCACGTGGACATCCGTACGCCGATCACCGCCGCCGCCTTGGGCAACGACGCGGGTGCCATCGGGGCGGCGCTCCTCGCCGCCGGCCGGGACCGGACGGCTCAGCCGGCGTACTGGGGATCGGTCGGCGCGACCCACTGCACGAGCTGGTAGACCACCCCGTTGGGGTCGGCCATCTGGAAGTACCGCTCGCCCCACGGCTCGGTCTCGATCGGGGTCACGACCTCGACGCCGTCGTCCTGCAGGCGGGCGTAGTCGCGGTCGATGTCGTCGACCGTGAAGACGACGAGGACCCCGTCGGCTGGTCCGGCGACCGATGCGGGCTTGAAGCTCGCCAGGCCGGTGCGCAGGTAGATCAGGTTGACGCCCGCCTCGGGGTGCTCGAGCGAGCAGAAGCCGTCGGCGGCCATCGCCACGGTGAAGCCGAGGTGGCGCTGCGCCCAGGCGGCGGACGCGTCCACGTCGGCGACATTGAGCGAGAGGGCGGTGGAGGTGATGGTCAAGCGGGATCTTTTCCCTATACGGTGTACATCGTACGCTGTACACCGTACATCGTAAGACGCTGGCGTGCAAGGATGGTCGCCATGAGCGGCACCAGCACCGGCGCAGGCGAGCCGAGCCGCACCCTCGCGCTGCTGTGGGGCGATGCGTCGGCAGGACCACGGCGCAAGGGGCCCGGACGGTCGGTCACCGTCGACCAGCTCGTCACCAGCGCCCTCGCCCTTGCCGACGAGCAGGGCCTCTCGGCCGTGACGATGCGTGCGATCGCCGAACGGGTGGGGGTGTCCGCGATGTCGGTCTACACCTACGTCCCCGGCAAGGCGGAGCTGCTCGACCTGATGGTCGACGCCCTCTACCTCGCCATGCCGCGGCCCGCGTGGCGCAGCCGCTCGTGGCGCACCCGGCTCACGAAGGTCGCCGAGGCCAACCGCGACCTGCTGCTCGCCCACCCCTGGCTGACCGAGGTTGCCGCGCTCAGCCGGCCGCCGCTCGGGCCCGGACTGATGGCGAAGTACGAGCACGAGCTCGCCGCGTACGACGGCACCGGGCTCGACGACGTCACCACCGACGCCGCCCTGACCTACCTCCTCGGCTTCGTGCAGGCGCACTGCCGGGCGGCCCACGACGCGGCCCGGGCCACCACCGACAGCGCGATGAGCGACGCGGACTGGTGGGCCGCCAACGAACCGGTGCTCGCGCGCGCCCTCGACCCGCAGGCCTACCCGCGGGCCGTGCGGGTCGGCGCCGCCGCCGGCGAGGCGCAAGGCAGCGCGTGGGAGGCCGACCGGGCCTGGCGATTCGGCCTGGCCCGCACGCTGGACGGACTGGCCTCCCTCATCGAGAAGGACTGACACCGCTACTCATCGGCGGCCGATCGGGCCATCATGACGAGGTGAGCCTCGAGGCAGCAAGGCAGGCGTACGACGCCCGGGCGTGGCCGGACGCCCGGCGCGCGTACGCCGCCGCCGACCCGGCCGGGGCCCGCGACCTCGAGCAGTGGGGCCTGGCCGCCTTCCTCACCGGCGAGCTGGCCGAGGCGGCCGCGGTCCGCGAGCGCGCCCACCGCGCGCACCTCGCCGAGGGCGACCTGCACGGCGCGTCCCGGGTGGCCTTCTGGCTCGGCCTCACCGCGAACTTCCGGGGCGACCAGGGCCAGGCGCGCGGCTGGTGGGGGCTGATGCGCAGCGTGCAGGGCGACCGCTTCGAGGCATCGGTCTGGCGCGGCTACGAGCAGCTGACCGCCACCATGGCCCACCTCCACTCCGGCCACGCCGCGGAGGCGCTCGAGCTCGCAACCGGGCTGGCCGGGATCGCCGAGGAGCACGACGACACGGACCTGCGGGTCTTCAGCGGGCTCGCCCACGGCCAGGCCCTGCTCGCGAGCGGCGAGCTCGCCCGCGGCCTGGCGGAGCTGGACGCGACGATGGTGCGCGCGACCGCCACCGGGGTCACCCCGCAGGCCGTCGGCATCGTCTACTGCGCGATCGTGGCCAACTGCAAGGCCTGCCTCGACGTCGAGCGCAGCGTCGAGTGGACCCGGGTGCTCGACGAGTGGTGCGCGGCGCAGCCCGGCCTGGTGCCCTTCCAGGGGGCGTGCATCGTCCACCGCTCCGAGGTCCACCAGCTGCGGGGCGACTGGGCCCGCGCGATCGCCGAGGTTGACGGCCTGATCGCGCACCCCGGACCCAACCAGAACACCATCGGCGAGGCCCACTACGTCCGGGCTGAGCTGCACCGCCTCCGGGGTGAGTACGACGCCGCCGAGTCCGCCTACCGCGCGGCGCTCGCGCACGGGAAGGACCCCCAGCCGGGCCTCGCGCTGATGCGGCTCGCGCAGGGCCGGACCGACTCGGCCCTGCTGTCCCTCCGGCGCGCGCTCGAGGAGCCCGGTGCCCCCCAGCTGCGCACCCGGCTGTGGCCGGCCCTGCTGGAGGTCGCCCTGGCTGCCGGCGACCTGACGTGCGCGAGCGAGGCTTCGGCGCGGCTCGACGAGGCGGCCGCATCGGCCCCCGACGCCGCCTTCCTCCGCGCGGCCGCTTCCGCGGCCCGGGGCCGGCTCGCGCTGCACCGCGGTGCTCCGCAGGAGGCGCTCGGCGCCCTGCGCGCCGCCCTCGAGGGCTTCCGGGCGACCGGGTCGCCCTGGGACGCTGCGCGCTGCCGGGTCGCGATCGCCGACGCCTGCGACGCCCTGGGCGACCACGAGACCGCCCGCCTGGAGCGGGATGCCGCACGCGCCACCTTCACCTCGCTCGGGGCGCAGCCCGAGCTCGACCGGCTCGACAAGGTCACCCGGACCGAGCGCCACGGGCTCACCGGCCGTGAGGCCGAGGTGCTGCGCCTGGTCGCGTCCGGCGCCACCAACCGGGGCATCGCCGACCAGCTGGTGCTGTCGGAGAAGACCGTCGCCCGCCACCTGGCCAACATCTTCGCCAAGATCGACGTCACCAACCGGGCCGCCGCCACGGCCTGGGCCCACCAGCACGGGCTCGCCTGACGCCCCTGCTCGATCTGCACACCGACCTGCACAATTCTGCCGACGCGACGACCCCCGCTGCGCTCCTACGGTCCGGGAAACGGACCCAGGAGGACACCATGAAGGCTCTCGTCATCGGGGCAGGCCCCGTCGGCACGTTCACCGCGATCGGGCTGGCCCGCCGCGGCCACGACGTCACGGTCGTCGACCGGGACCCCGGTCCCGCGGCCGACGGCACCTGGCGTCGTAGCGGCGTCATGCAGGGGGACTCCCCGCACGCCTGGCGCGGGCAGATGGTGCGCGCGATGCTCGAGGAGATGCCCGACGTCGTCGAGCGCCTCACGACCGAGGGCGCCCGGATCGGCGAGGTGCCCGGCATGCCGGGGATGGTCACGGCGCTCTTCGCCCGCCGGCCGCTCGTCGAGCGGGTGCTGCGCGAGACCGCACAGGCCGAGCCGAGGCTGCGGTGGCGCACCGGTCACGCCGAGTCGCTGCTCGTCGAGGACGGCGTCGTGCGGGGAGCCGTCGTGGACGACGACCCGGTGTGGGCGGACGTCGTCGTGGTCGCGACCGGGCGCGCGAGCCACCTCGGCGAGGAGCTGCGCGGGCCCGTCGAGGGCGGGACCACCGGGACGTCGTACGTCTTCCGGACCTTCCGGACCCGTCCCGGCGCCGCGTCGTACGACGCCCCGTTCCCGTCCTTCGTGAACGGGCCCGACCACGGCTCGCTGGTGATGCCGGCCGACAACCGCACCCACCACGTGCTGCTCGTCTGCCCATCCGAGGCCGGGGAGATCGCGGCGCTCCGCGACGACGAGGCGTTCCTGCGCGCCGTACGGGCGATCCCGCACACGGCACCCTGGGCCGACGCCGAGGCCCACGAGCCGATCACGCCGGTCCACGTCGGGGGCAACCTGACCAACACCTACCGCCTGCAGGGCCCGGCGCTCGGGCTCCCGCCTGCGCGCGGCCTGGCCTTCCTCGGCGACAGCGTGTGCACCCTGAACCCGGCCAACGGTCGCAGCCTGGCGCTCCACATCCCCCACGCGAAGGTCTTCCTCGACCACGTCGACGACGACGCGACGGACCTGTCGTTGCTGCTCGACCAGTGGGCCGAGGAGCACATCCGGCCGTGGTGGGCCGACCACGTGCTGACCGACGGCTCCCTGCTGCGCCGCTTCCACGGCGAGCCCCTCTCCGCCGACGAGCCGCTGCCCAGCGACGTCATCTTCGCCGCCGGCGAGGTCCACCCCGAGTGGATGCCGATCATCGGCCCCTGCGCCGGCATGCACGCCGGCCCGGCGGTCATCGACCAGCTGCGGGAGCCGGTGGCACAGCTGCTGCGCGAGGGCTGGCTGCCGCCGGTGCAGGGTCCGCGGCTGGCCGAGCTCGTCGGAGCCCCCGCCGCCCGCTGACTTGCCACTTTGCACCGCCGACTTGCCACTTCGCACCGCCGACTTGCCGGTCCGGACCGTCGACGTGCCGGTTCGGCCCGTCAGGCTCAGCCGAGCGGGACGAAGACGGACCACACCCCGAGCACGAACAGCAGGGCGAAGACGGCCAGCATGACGACGTACCGCCGGCCGAGCTCGACGACCCGGCTGCGGTCGGGGTCCTGGGGGTCGTACATCACCTCGAGCACGTCGCCGAGCCGTGGTTCGCCGGCGGGGTTGACCGCGGTGCCGGTCCGGTCGCGCTCGGTCTTGTCCGCGAAGGTGAAGGTGACCGTCGTCGTGGTGGAGGTCGACCCGTCGCCCTGCCGCGAGATCTCGGACCGACGCTTGGTCACGGTGGCCTCGGCGCGGGCCCATGTGCGGGCGCGCCAGTGATGGCGTACGACGACGAAGAGCGCGACCAGGAAGGGCGTCACCAGCATCGCGCTGATCAACAGCGCCACCCAGCGCGGAAGATCGGTCTCCATGGCTCCGATCCTCTCCGCCGGCTCCGGACCGAAACCGGACCGGAGTCCGGGACCTCCTCCAACCGGTCAGGAACGAAGAAGCAACCTGACCACCAGCGCTCCTACGCTCGTCGGGACGAACCGATCCAGAAGGGAAAGAGCCATGGCGAACAGCACGTTCAGCGACGAGGAGAAGGCGGCGATGAAGGAGGCCGCGGCCGAGCGGCGGGCCGCCGCGAGCCGCGGGACCGGCAGCAAGAAGGTCCAGGCCGACCTGCAGGACTGCCTCGACAAGATCGCCGCGATGGACGACGCCGACCGGGCGATCGGCGAGGCGCTCCACGCCATCGTCACCACCCACGCGCCCGACCTGGCCCCGAAGACCTGGTACGGGATGCCGGCGTACGCCAATGGCGACGGGAAGGTCGTGGTGTTCCTCAAGTGCGCGGGGAAGTTCAAGATGCGCTACGCCGAGGTCGGCTTCCAGGAGTGGGCCAACCTCGACGACGGCGACCTGTGGCCCACGGTCTTCGCCGTGGCGACGATGAACGCCGCGGTGGAGAAGAAGCTGACGGCGCTGGTAGAGAAGGCCGTTCGTCCGGCGTGAGCCGCTTGTCGCCTCAGCGGGGGCGGTAGGTCCACATCCGGATCGCACCGCCTGACTCGCTGAGGATCAGACCGCCGGAGAACTGCGCGCCGTACGCGACGGGCAGCTCGCGCGACCGGGCTGCGCCCGTGCGGTCGACGGCGACGAGCCCTTCCCCGCTGGTGTCCAGCGAGCGCCAGATGTAGTCGCCGTCGGCCCACTCGACGGACTGGCCGACGGCCTGCTCGCTGCGTCGCCACACCCCGTCGGAGCCGACGGTCGCCACGGTGTCGACGCAGCACTGGTCCTCGTCGAGTGCCGGCCCGTCCGTCGCGGCGTACGTCCCGTCGGAACCGCTCCCCAGCCGGGCGAACCTGTTCGACCGCGTGATCTCGTGGCCGTCCGCGAGGCTGAACACCGTGGTCCCGACGTAGCCCATGCCGCCGTTGGCGGTCCCCGCCGCGTCGGGCAGGTCACCCGGCAGCCCGGGGTTCGTCCAGCGCACCTTGCCGGTCAGCGCGTCCCGGCCCTGCAACGCACCGACGGTCTCGGTGTCGTCGGGGTCGTCGACCACCCCGGTCAGGACCACGTCGTCGGCCGCCGCGACGAGCCAGGCGCCGGACCTCTCCCACAGCCGCCGGCCCGTGGCGGCGTCGTGGCCCTGGACCAGCGCCGCCTGGCCCCGGTCGTCGACGAGGCTCACCACCACCACCGAACCGGCGGTCTCGATCCGGTCGATGCCGAAGGGCAGGCGCCCCAGGTTGGACCCGGGCGCGGAGGGCAGCAGCGGCACGCTCCACCGCACCTCACCCGTGCGCACGTCGACCGCGTGGAGCGCCTCCCCCTTCTCCTCGAGGCGCTCGTCGATGCCGCAGGCCCGGAGGTTGCGCGCGCAACCGTCCAGGTAGGAGGTGGTCACCAGCACGCCGGAGCCGGGTACGACGTCCCACGGACCATCGAGGCGCACGTCGCCGAGGGGTGAGCCGACCACGTCCGTCAGCCGGCGCTGCCACAGCACCCGCCCCGAGGCGAGGTCCACGGCCTTCATCAGGTCGTCGAGGTCGTCACGGCCCCAGATCACGGCGACGCCGCCGATCCGCTCCACCCGGTCCACGTCGTCGATGTCCCGACCGACTCCGGCGGCGAGTGGCACCTCCCGCACCACGAGGTCGGGCGCCGCCGGACCGTCGTACACCTCCCAGCCGGCGGTCTCCGGGGTCGGGCTCGGCGCCGGGTCAGGCTCCTCGGAGCCGGCGGAGCTGCACGCCGCGAGCAGGCTCACCAGTGCCGCACCGGCGGCGACCCTGGTCACTGTCGACATAGGCATGGGAGCGTTCGTTCCCCCGGGTGGGGGCGCGAAACGACGACGGGCTCGGATCCGCGCGGGCGGTCAGTGCGCCATGTCGACGAACCGGCTGTAGTGACCCTGGAAGGCCACGACGATGTCGCGGGTCGCGCCGTTGCGGTGCTTGGCGACGATCAGGTCGGCCTCGCCGGGGCGGGTCGACTCCTTCTCGTAGACGTCGTCGCGGTGGAGCAGGACGACCATGTCGGCGTCCTGCTCGATCGAGCCGGACTCACGCAGGTCGCTGACCGCGGGGCGTTTGTCGGCGCGCTGCTCGGGACCACGGTTGAGCTGCGACAGCGCGATGACCGGGATCTCGAGCTCCTTGGCGAGGAGCTTGATCTGGCGGGAGAACTCCGAGACCTCGAGCTGGCGGGACTCGACCTTCTTGCCGGAGCTCATCAGCTGGAGGTAGTCGATGACCATCAGGCGCAGGTCGTGCTTCTGCTTGAGGCGGCGGGCCTTGGCCCGGATCTCGGTCATCGTCATGTTGGGCGAGTCGTCGATGAACATCGGCGACGCCGAGACCTTCGCGACGTGGCGCGCGAGCCGGTCCCACTCCTCCGTGCTCATCTTGCCGTTGCGGATGTGGTTGAGCGGGATCCGCGCCTCGGCCGAGAGCAGTCGCATGACGATCTCGGCGCGCGTCATCTCGAGGCTGAAGAAGGCGGCGGTCAGGTTGTTGTGGATCGCCGCGGCCCGGCAGAAGTCGAGGGCCAGCGTCGACTTGCCCATCGCGGGACGGGCGGCGACGACGATCATCTGGCCGGAGTGGAAGCCGTTGGTGAGGTCGTCGAAGTCGGCGAACCCGGTCGGCACGCCGTAGATGCCGGCCTCACGGTTCTCGATGGCCTCGATCTCGTCGAGGACCGAGTCCATGATGTCGCTCAGCGGGGCGTAGTCCTCCGACTTGTTGCGGTCGGTGACCTTGTAGATCTCGGACTGGGCCTCGTTGACGATGCCCTCGACCTCGCCCTCGCCCGCGTAGCTGATCTGGACGATCTTGGTGCCGGCGTCGACCAGGCGGCGCAGGATGGCCTTCTCGTAGACGATCTCGGCGTAGAAGCCGGCGTTGGCCGCGATCGGCACGTTGGCGGCCAGGGTGTGGAGGTACGCCGCCCCGCCGATCTTCTGCAGCTGGCCACGCCGCTGCAGCTCACCGGCGACGGTGACCATGTCGGCGGGCTCGCCGCGCCCGAAGAGGTCGAGGATCGCCTCGTGGATCTCCTCGTGGGCGGGCCGGTAGTAGTCGACGCCGCGGATGACCTCGACGACGTCGGCGATCGCGTCCTTCGAGATGAGCATCGCGCCGAGCACGGACTGCTCGGCCGCCAGGTCCTGCGGTGGCATCCGCCCGCCGGCCGGCGCCTCGCCGGGTGCGTAGGCGGCCGGACCGTCACCCCACTGCTCCGGGGGCTCGGCGGTCCACGACGGCTGGTCGTCGGTGAGGCTCACGGGTCTCCGGCTCCTGGCTCGATCGCGGGTGGCGGCACCGCGCCGCCTGGAGGACGTCGTACGGTGGCGGAGGCTGCCGAGAGGGTCCGACACAATCCCCTGCGCGAGTCGAACCTAGACGCCGAGGAGCCGTGCGTGAAGCCGACGCGGCGTAGTTATCCACAGGCCTTGGGGATAACCGGCGGGGGTAGGTGGACGACACGCGGAAACGGTGTGCACGGTCTGGGGACAACACTGTGGAACAGGGAGGGGGAGGGCTGTGGAAACCGGCTCTGACCTGCGGAAACACTCGTCCCCACCTGTGGACTCAAAATTCCTACCCGCCAGTCTCGTTCACCTGGCGGCCAACCGGGGGCCACGTGGTGGCCGCCGCACAACGGGCCGCACCCACGTTTTTGCGGGCGCATTTCCACAAGTTGCCCCCAAGGCGCCACTGATGTGTTATCCGATCCGGTGACAGCGTCCCCCACTCCCGCCGGCGGGCGCTCGCTCGACCGCGAGATCGCCCGGCTCGCGGTCCCCGCCTTCCTCGCCCTCGTCGCCGAGCCGCTGTTCCTGCTCGGCGACGCGGCCGTCGTCGGGCACCTCGGCACCCGCGAGCTCGCCGGGCTCGGCCTCGCCGGGACGGTGCTGTCGACCGTGGTCGGCCTGTGCATCTTCCTCGCCTACGGCACCACCGCCGGCGTCGCCCGCCAGCTCGGTGCCGGCCACCGCCGCGAAGCCCTCGCCCAGGGCGTCGACGGCCTCTGGCTCGCGGTCGCGATCGGCATCCCCGTCACCCTCGTCACCAGCCTGCTCGCCCACCCGCTGGTCACCCTGTTCGGCGCGTCCTCGGACGTCGAGGCCGCCGCGACGACGTACCTCCGCATCGCCGCCGCCGGCACCACTCCCCTGCTCCTCGTGCTCGCCACCACCGGCGTGCTGCGTGGGCTGCAGGACACCCGGACCCCGCTCGTCGTCGCCGTCGCCGGCAATGTCGCCAACCTCGGCCTCAACGTCCTCCTCGTGTACGGCGCCGGGCCGGCCCCGCGACTCGAGCTGGCCGGGTCGGCGGTGGGCTCGGTGCTCGCGCAGACCGGTATGGCGGTGGCGCTCGTGGCCGTGGTCGTGCGCGCCGCCCGCCGCGAGGGGGCCAGCCTGCGCCCGCATCCGGCCGGGATCCGCGCGGCCGGACGGGCCGGCGTACCGCTCCTCGTGCGCACCCTCACCCTGCGTGCCTCGCTGCTGGTCACCACATGGGCCGTGGTCCTCGCCGCCGGCGAGGTCGCCGGCGGCAGCGGGTCCGACGCCGTCCCCATCGCCACCCACCAGCTCGCGCTGACGATCTGGGGCTTCCTCGCCTACGTCCTCGACGCGATCGCCATCGCCGCGCAGGCCATCACCGGCCGGCACCTGGGCGCCGGCGACGTCGCGGCGACCCGGGCGGTCACCACGCGGATGGTGCGCTGGGGCGTGTGGAGCGGGGTCGTCACCGGGCTGCTCCTGGCGGCGACGAGCCCGTGGCTGGGCGCGCTGTTCACGCCGGACCACGCCGTCCGCGACGCACTCGTCCCGGTGCTCCTGGTCGCCGCGCTCGTCCAGCCCGTCGCCGGGGTCGTGTTCGTCCTCGACGGCGTCCTGATCGGCGCCGGCGACGGCCGCTACCTGGCCTGGGCCGGACTGGTGGTGCTGGGCGGCTACGCTCCGCTCGTGCTGCTGACGAGTGCGCTGGGTGCCGGGCTGACCGGAGTGTGGGTCGTGTTCGGCCTGCTCTTCATGGGCGGCCGGCTGGTGACCCTCGTCCGCCGCGAGCGCGGTGACGCCTGGCTGGTCACCGGGGCGCGCGCGTGAAGCCGCTGCAGGCCGTCGGGCTGGGCCTGGTGCTGCTCGCCCTGGGCCCTGCCGACGCCGAGCCCGGCACCTTCGACCCGCTGCCCGACCCGCTCGGCTGGCTGCTCGTCCTGGTCGGGCTCCACGGCCTCGCGCCCGTGCTCGACGAGCGCCGGCTGCCGGTGCTGCGCTTCCTCGGCGTGCTTGCGCTCGGGTTCTCGATCGCGCTGGTCGTCCCGGCGGTCGCCCGCTGGCTGGAGACGGACCCGTCGCTGGGCTGGTCGGCCGACGTACCCCGCTTCGCGTTCTTCGCCGTGCTCTGCCACCAGCTCAGCCAGGCCGCGCTCAAGGCCCGCTCGACCGGCGGCGCGAGCAGCTTCAGCATCGCCGGGATGACCCTGCTGTTCGTGCTCGCGGCCCCGCCGCTGGCGTTCGGCGCCGGCTGGGACGGCGTGGGTACGGCGGGCGAGGTCGCCGCGCAGGCCGTCCAGATCGCGCTCGTGGTGCTCTGCTTCGTCTTCGCCGGCCGCCGGTGGGCGGGTGCCCCGGAGCCCGAGGCCCCCGCCGAGGCGTGAGGCTCAGCCCTGGAGGCCGCTGAGCACCAGGCCGGCCAGCTGGGGGGCCTGCTGCGACGGGTCACCGGGGTAGTCGGTGCCGTCCTCGTAGGTCATCGTCACGTCGACGTTGGCCTCGGCCGAGCAGGCCCGCAGCGTCGCCACCAGCGGCGGGGTGGCGCTGGTCTTCCACCACGCCTTCGAGGCGCCGGCGGCGTCGGACGGCTCGACGTTGCCGTCGGCGTCGCTGGGCTGGATGCAGCCGAACTTCCCGGCGGTCACGTCGGCCGGGCCGCTGACCTCGATCCGGATGCTGACGAGGTCCTTGGCGGTGAAGGTGCACTCGTCGGTCGTCCACGACGTGCCATTCTCCGTCACCGAGCCGTGGCCGGGCACGCCCTCGCTGAACTCGACCCCGATCGCCTTGGCCACGTCGCCGGACGTCAGCAGGGCGCACGCCTGCGGGCGGTCGGCGACAGGCGGCGCGCTGGTGGTCTCCGTCGGTGCCTCGGTGGCCGACGACTCCTCGGTGGGCGTCTGCGAGGGGGCATCCGTCGTCGGCGCGGCCGACGTGGTCTGCTCGTCGGCGGCGTCGGGCTCGTCGTCACCGCAGGCCGCGAGGACCGGGGCGAGGGCGAGCAGGGCAGCGGGCCAGAGGCGACGCAGGCGCATCAGGGAACTCCTGGGGTTGGGGGAAGTGCCCCAAAAATGCCACGTGGCCGGCCCCCGGGGGGACCGGCCACGCCGACGTACGTCTGACGTGATGTCAGGCCGGGATGACGTTGAGCGTCACCGCGACGGAGACCTCGTCGTGCAGCTTGACCGAGACCGCGTGGTTGCCCAGCGACTTGATCGGGTTGCCGAGGACGATGGTCCGCTTGTCGATCGCCTCGCCGGCGGCCTCGCCGAGCGCGGCGGCGATGTCGGCCGTGGTGACCGCACCGAACAGGCGACCGCCCTGGCCGGCCTTGACCTTGACGTCGACGGAACCGCCCTCGAGCTTGGCCTTGATCTCGGCGGCGTGCGCCTCGTCGCGGACCGCACGCGCGGAGCGGGCGGCCTTGATCGAGTCGGCCTGGGCCTGCGCACCGCGGGTCCAGCGGATCGCGAAGCCGCGCGGGATGAGGTAGTTGCGGCCGTAGCCGTCCTTGACCTCGACCACGTCGCCAGCAGCGCCGAGGTTCTCGACCTCCTGGGTCAGGATGATCTTCATGAGTTCAGCTCTCCTTCTCTACCGAGCTCAGCGGCCGCTGGAGGTGTAGGGCAGCAGCGCGACCTCGCGGGCGTTCTTCACCGCGATGGCGATGTCACGCTGGTGCTGGACGCAGTTGCCGGTCACCCGACGGGCGCGGATCTTGCCGCGGTCGGAGATGAACTTCTTCAGAAGGGCGGTGTCCTTGTAGTCGACACCGGTGGCCTTCTCCTTGCAGAACTGGCAAACCTTCTTCTTCGGCTTGCGGACGACTGCCTTCGCCATTGTGGTGCTCCTCCTCAGAGCCCGGCCGCGTCAGTCAACGTCGGCCGGAATGGTTGATGTGTTGATGGCCCGGGTTCGTGACGCTCGCTGCGCGACCTCCTCGACCACCGGGCCCGTTGCTCAGAACGGGGGCTCGTCGCCACCGGAGACACCGGGCGCGGCCCAGGGGTCACCGGCCGGCGCACCGCCACCGTTGTTGGATCCACCGGACGGCTGGCTGCCCCACGGGTCTCCGCCCGCGGGACGTCCGCCACCCTGGTTGCCACCGCCGCCGTAGCCGCCCTGGCCACCGCCCTGGTTGCCGCCGCCGTAGCCACCGCCGCCGCCACCGCCGGAGCGGTTGGCGCGGGTGACCTTGGCCGTGGCCCAGGTCAGCGACGGGCCGACCTCGTCGACCTGCAGCTCGTTGACCGTGCGCTTCTGGCCCTCACGGTCCTCGTAGGACCGCGACACCAGACGGCCCTGCGCGATGACGCGCATGCCCTTCTGGAGGGACTCCGCGACGTTCTCCGCGGCCTGCCGCCAGATCGAGCAGCGGAGGAACAGGGTCTCCCCGTCCTTCCACTCGTTGGTCTGCCGGTCGAAGGTGCGCGGGGTCGACGCCACCGTGAAGTTGGCAACCGCAGCGCCCGACGGGGTGAAGCGAAGCTCCGGGTCGTCGGTCAGGTTGCCGATAACGGTGATGACGGTGTCGCCAGCCATGGTGGTCTCCTGTGAGTGGATTCGAGTGGCCCGCCCGGGTCAGTCCCGGGCAACGGCCCCCATCGTGTCCCGTGGCTCCGACAATGAACAGTCGTGTTCCACAGGCACATGCCCGTCTCAGACGGTGGGGCGCAGGACCTTCGTCCGCAGCACGGACTCGTTGAGGGTCAGCTGGCGGTCGAGCTCGTCGATCGTCGCCGGCGCAGCGGTCACCTTGATGATCGCGTAGATGCCCTCGGCGTTCTTCTTGATCTCGTACGCCAGGCGGCGCTTGCCCCACACGTCGACGTTGTCGACGGTGCCGCCGTCGTTGCGGACGACGTTCAGGTACTTGTCGAGCGACGGCTGAACCGTCCGCTCGTCGAGGCTCGGGTCGAGGATGACCACGACTTCGTAGTTGCGCAAAGCGGTCTCCACCTCCTCTGGACTGACGGCCACGGACTCTCCGCGGCAGGAGGGCTCTGCATGTCCGCACCGGTTCGGCCCGGGCAGACGTGTGTACGGCGCCAGACGGCACCGGACAGGAGAGGTTAACCCGTCACGGCGGAGGCAGCCGAATTGCGGCGGTGCCAGACCATCGGGACGACGACCGCGCGGCCGATGGCGGTCGAGGCGGCGATCGCCGGGACCAGGACCACGAGGCCCACGTTGACCAGCGTGACGAAGCCACCCGCCATCGCTCCCGCGGCACCCGCGACCAGCACGTGCAGCCACTGCCGGCGCTCCTCGCGGCACACGTGGTGGACGAGCAGCACGCCCGCGACGGCGAACGGGCTCGAGGCCGGCACCAGGAAGACGAGGATCCAGACGATCGCCTGGGGCGGGACGGGGTCCGGCTCCAGCATCAGCAGCAGGAGGACGGCGAGGACGACGACGCTCGTCGCCCAGGCCACCACGTAGCCGCGGAGACCGGGGGTGTTGGGGCCTTCGAGCTCCATCCGGTGTCCCCTCTCAAGAGTTGAGCGTTCGCTCAAACGATCGCACGGATTGAGCGAACGCTCAAGACCCGGCAGGATCGCCCCATGACGACGACCCGCGAGAAGCTGCTGGACGCGACCCTGCGCGTCGTCGTCGGCCAGGGGATCGCCAAGGCGTCGGCTCGGACGATCGCGACGGAGGCGGGGGTCAACCAGGCGCTGGTCTTCTACCACTTCGGCTCGGTCGACGAGCTGCTCGCGGCGGCCTGCGAGCACGGTGCCCGCCAGCGCATCGAGGCGCACCGCGCCGCGCTCGCCGCCGTCACCGACGTCGCGGGACTCGTCGCCCTGGCCAGGACGATCCACGCGCAGGAGCAGGCCGCCGGCAATGTCGCCCTGCTCGGCCAGCTCCTCGCCGGGTCCTCCTCCCACCCGGCCCTCGGCCCGGCCACGGCCGCCGGCCTGCGGCTGTGGGCGAGCGAGGTCGAGCAGGTCCTCACGCGGCTGCTCGACGCCGGTCCACTGGCCGGCCTCGTCGACGTACCCGGGCTCGCGGGTGCGATCAGCGCGTCCTTCGTCGGCATCGAGCTGTACGACGCCGTGGACCCGGCCGGCGCGAGCGACGCCTTCGCGGCCCTCGAGCAGCTGGCCGGACTCGTCGGCGTCCTCGACCGGCTCGGCCCCGTGGAGCGGACCGCCCTGCGACGCCGCGTGCGCCGCGCCACCGCCTGAGCCGCTGTCCCCGCCCGTCCCTACAGTGGGGCCCATGAGCGAGCTGCGCATCGGAGCCCACGTCGACCAGACCGACCCGATCGCGGAGGCCGCGGCGCGCAACGCCCCGCTGGTGCAGTTCTTCCTCGGCAACCCGCAGTCCTACAAGGGTCCCGTGCTCTCCTACGAGGGCGGCGCCGCGGCGCTGAGGGCGGCGGCCGAGGACGCGGGCGTGGACCTCTACGTGCACGCGCCGTACCTCATCAACGTCGCGACCACGAACAACCGCCAGCGGATCCCGAGCCGCAAGCTCCTGCAGCAGCACATGGACGCCGCGGCCGAGCTCGGCGCCAAGGGGCTGATCGTCCACGGCGGCCACGTCACCGACGAGGACGACCCGGCGAAGGGCTTCGACAACTGGCGCAAGGCGGTCGAGGCGACCGACATCAAGGTCCCCCTCCTGATCGAGAACACCGCCGGCGGCACCAACGCGATGACCCGCTACCTCGACCGGATCAAGGGCACCTGGGACGCGATCGCCAGCGCCGAGGGCGCCGACATGGTCGGCTTCTGCCTCGACACCTGCCACGCGCACGCCGGCGGCAACGCGCTCGAGACGATCGTCGACGACGTCCGGGCCATCACCGGCCGGATCGACCTCGTGCACGCCAACGACAGCCGCGACGCCTTCGACTCGGGCGCCGACCGGCACGCCAACTTCGGCGCCGGCCAGATCGACCCCGACCTGCTCGCGCAGGTCGTCCGCGACGCCGGCGCCCCGGTGGTGTGCGAGACGCCGGGCGGCGCCGCCGAGCACGTCACCGACTTCGAGTGGCTCGTCGAGCGGATCGAGCGTCTCTGACACCCTTGCGCTCGCGCAGAAGAGGCGTAATCTCGATTACATGATTACAACGGAGCAGCACGAGCAGATCCGCGGCTGGTTCGCGGGCCGGCTGCCGGAGGATCTCTTCGAGTCGCTGGTGGAGGTCACCGTCGACCGCGAGGAGATCACCGTCGTCGGCCGCATCGCGCCCCCCGCGCTGGCCGAGGACGCCTCGCCGACCGAGCGCAGGGCGGCGGCGCAGGGCCGCATCCAGGAGTTCCGCGAGCGCACCCGCGACGCCCGGATCGCCATCGCCCGCGAGGCGGAGCGGCAGTACGACCAGAAGGTCGCCTGGGGCGTGGAGTGCGACGGCACCCGCGTCCTGTTCACCCACCTGGCCGTACCGACGATGACCCGGCTGCGCCAGCCGGAGCGGGCCGTCCTCGACACGCTGGTCGCCGGAGGCGTCGCGCGCAGCCGCAGCGAGGCCCTGGCCTGGTGCGTCCGGCTGGTCCAGCAGCACGCCGACGACTGGCTGGTCGAGCTGCGCGACTCCCTCGAGCAGGTCCACCGGGTCCGCGCCCAGGGCCCCGACGCCCCGGCCGGGAACGCCGCGGAGAGCGCGTGACCGGGTCGCCCGACCCGACGACGCCGAGCATCCTCGCGTGGGCCGGCGGCCTGCCCGCACTGCGCCGGCTGACCACCGTGTTCTACGCCCGGGTGCCGCACGATCCCGTGCTGGCGCCGGTGTTCGCGGGCATGGACGCCGACCACCCCGAGCACGTCGCCCTCTGGCTCGCCGAGGTCTTCGGCGGCCCTGCGGACTACACCGCGCACCGCGGCGGCCACCCGCACATGGCCCGACAGCACCTCGGCCGCGGGATCACCGAGCAGCAGCGGCGGCGGTGGGTCGACCTGCTGCTCGACGCCGCCGACGAGGTGGGGCTGCCGACGGACCCCGAGTTCCGCGCGGTGTTCGTCTACTACCTGGAATGGGGCACCCGGATGGCGCTGGTCTACTCCGGCGACGACCCGCCGCCGATCGACGCCGCCGACGTCCCGATCTGGCAGTGGGGACAGACGCCGCCATGGCAGCCGGACCGGCGCGACGAGTCCGACTGACCGACGGCCCGGACCAGCCCCCCGTTTCCGGAGGACTCCGGCCGGAGAGGGTGACGCCATGCGCGTCGTACTGCCTGCTGCCCTGGCGGCCACCCTGCTCCTCTCCGCCTGCTCCACGGCCCACGAGGACGACGGGCCGGAGGTTGCCGCGCCAGAGGTCGAGGACCTCGAGACGGCCTGGCAGGTCGACGTCGAGGGCCTCTACCGCGACGCCGACACCGGTCGCGGCGACGGCATCTGGGTCGGCACCGACCGGGTCGCCCTGATCACGACCGACAGCGTCACCGTCCTCGACACAGCCGACGGTACGACGACCGGCACGATCGACCTCCCCGGACAGGTCTGCGCCGTCGCACCCGACGTCAACGCCGACGGCATCGGCGTCGTGGTCGTCGGCCGCCGGGCCCGGGGCGGCGGGGCGCCCTGCAACGCGGCCCGCGCAGTCGCCGTCGACCTCGCCGACGCCACGACGCTGTGGACCAGGCCGGTGCGGGAGCGGGTCTACCTCGGTTCCATCGGCGTGGGCGAGAAGACCGTGGCCGTCGCCGATGCCGGCGCCGGCGCCCAACGGCTGCGGCTCAGCGACGGCAAGCGGCTGCCGGACGTCGCAGGCACCAAGTCGTCAGCCAACGGCGCGACCATCGTCGCGGCAGGCGACGACTACACCTCCCTCGCGGTCCACGACCAGGACTCCGGCCGGCTGCTCACCACGGTCACCGTGCCCGACGTGTACGACGTCGCGGAGATCCTTCCCGGCGCCGAGCCCCCCGTCGTCGCCGTCAACGGTCCGGACGGCTTCGCCCTCGTGGACCTCGCAGGACGCGAGCCCCGTCCGGTCGGCCGCGCCATCGACAGCAGCTATCCACGCTTCGAGCGGGTGACGAGCCTCGAGGGCACCGCCGTCCTCCAGTACGGCAAGTCCTCCGTCGTCGGTCGGTGGAACCCCGACACCCGCACCCTCGACACGATCCCGGCCCTCGACGAGGGCGAGAGCCTCGTCGGTGCGTACGACGGCCGGCTGGTCACCACCATCTCCTCCGGCAACCCGCTCGCACCGGGCGCCGTGGTCCGGCTGGTCGACCCGGCGGATCCCGCGGACCCGCTCGTCCTCGGCACCGTCCCGGAGTCGATCAGCAGCTTCTTCGGAACCGCGACCTCAGCGGTCGCCGGCGACCTGCTGATCGGCGAGGTCGAGGGAGGCGTGGCCGCCTTCCGCCTGCCCGGCGACGGCACCCCGACCAGCCGGTTCGTCGCGGCCGCTCCGGAGGGTGAGGTCACCGCACGCGAGACGGCCGACCTGTGCACGGGCGTCGCGCCGCACTCGCTGGGGATCCTCGGCTACCGGGAGACGGAAGGAGTTCCGGCCACCTGCACCTTCTCGCACCAGGCCGCCGACAGCCGCGGCGACTTCATCCTCCAGGTCAACGCCTACGCGCTCCAGGCCGGGGACGGGAAGACGGCCGACGAGATCGCGCACGCGACCTTCGCCAACACCGCCGAAGGCGACACCGCGCAGGACGTCGAGCCGTTCGATCCGGTCCCCGGCCTCGGTGACGAGGCGGCGATCGGGGCCGGCATGCGCATCCTCGTGGTCCGCGTCGACAACGCCGTGGTGCACCTCCACCTGAACGACCTGAGCGGCGGCCCGCGCAAGCCGGGGGTGCGTCGCGCGGCCCTGGAGGCGATCGCCCGCGACCTGCTCGCCGAGCTCGAGCGCCGCCGGGGCTGAGCCGCGCGGCGGGGCCGGGTCAGCCGACGAGCACGCCCAGCGGCAGGTCGCCGCACGGGATGAGCGCGCCGCGCTGCTCCGGCGCGATCAGCCGCCCGGTCGGCACCCGCGGGTCGGCGGACAGCACGACCCGGAAGGACTGGTTGACGACGGCAGCGCCCGCCTCGCGCACCGCTCCCAGCAGGAGCGACTCGAAGGTGTCGAGGAGGGTGTCCGCACCGACGACGCCGACGATGCGCCCGTCGACCTCCACCGGGACGGTCGTGGTGAGCATGTACTCGTCGCTGCAGACGTAGTCGACGAACGGGCCGGTGACGTGGGCGCGACCCGTCTCGACGGGCGTGCGGTACCACTCCACCCGGCTGTAGTCGACGGGGTCGCCCGAGCCGGAGACGGTCGACTGGGCGAGCAGCTGCTGCTCCTCGCCCTGCCACCAGGCCAGGTAGAGGTGGTGGTCGGCGAGGAAGCCGGGCGCCGCGACGAAGCCGCCACCGAAGAGGGGGAGCCCGGCCAGCAGGTCACGGGTGAGTGGGTGCGCCGCGGCGACGAGGTCGGCCGCGAGCAGCGGCGTACGACGGCAGACGTCCTCGAGCCCGCTGCGGACGACGTCGAGCGCCTCGATCACGCCCTGGAAGTAGGCCTCGACCTCGCGCGCGCAGGCGAGCGCCGCCGGCGACGCGGACCCGCTCGCCCCCTCGATCACCATCGACCCCATGGACACATCCCTTCCGGGGTCCAGCACGGCTGCACCCCCACGGCTACGGAACGGCACGGGCTGCGCGCCTGTCAAGGAGCCCGTCGCGCCGGTGGACCTCATCGGTAGCTCGCGTGCAGCACGGCGAGCTCGTCGACCGCGCGGTCCAGCTGGCGTCGTACGGCCTTGCGGGCGGCGTCGCCGTCGTGGGCGCGCAACGCGGTGAAGAGCTCCTCGTGGCAGGTGCGGGTGAAGGCCTGGAACTCCGGATCACCCAGCGGCTGCCGCAGCAGGGCGCCGAAGTCGGCCTCCAGGCCGACGACCTGACGGGTCATCCGGGCGGACTGGCTCAGCGCGGCGAGGGTCAGGTGGAGCTCCGCGTCGGCATGGCGCCAGTGGCCGGGGTCCGCGTCTCCGGCCTCCGGGAGCAGGGACGCGAGCAGGTCGACGTCGGCGGCGTCGGCGTACTCGGCGGCGAGCTCGGCGCAGCCGGCGAGGACCACCAGGTGCAGGGTGCCGCGGTCGTGCAGCTCCACGCGGGACATCGCGGCCAGCCGGGCCGCCTGGGCGTCGGGGTCGTGAAGCTTGGCACGGGTGACATAGCTGCCACCGTTGCGCCCGCGCACGGTGCTGATCAGGCCCTGGGCGCGCAGCGAGACGAGCGCCTCGCGGGCGGTCACGGTCGCGACGCCGAGCATCGCGGCCAGCTCCGACTCGCTCGGCAGTCGCTCGCCGTCGCGGAGCACGCCGGAGCGGATCGCGTCCGCCAGCCGCTGCTCGACGCGCACCGCGCGGCCGACGTCCTCGAGGGGCGCGAAGATCGCGCCGCGCGTGCGGGTGCCGTGGCGCGGGCTGGACGTCGAGGTCATCCGTCCCCTCCCTGGCACTGGTCCGACGGTCCGGACGCTGCTCGGCCGGACACGGAAACGTTACAGAGCAGACTCTAGACATATAACCTCTGGGATCATATGTTTTCGGTGTGACCCAAGCCACCACACCTCCGGCCGACCTCCCGGCAGAGGCCACCGCAGGAGCCGAGGACGCGGTCCCGGCCATCCGGCTGCGCGGCCTCGTCAAGCACTTCGGTGACGTCGCCGCGGTCGACGGCGTCGACCTCGACATCGCCGACGGCGAGTTCTTCTCGATGCTCGGCCCGTCGGGCTCCGGCAAGACGACGGTGCTGCGCCTGATCGCCGGGTTCGAGTCGGCCACCGCCGGCACCGTCGAGCTCGGCGGCACCGACGTCACGAAGGCCGCCCCCTTCGAGCGCGACGTGCACACCGTCTTCCAGGACTACGCGCTCTTCCCGCACATGAGCGTCCTCGACAACGTCGCCTACGGCCTCCGGGTCCGGGGGATGGGTCGCAGCCAGCGCCGCGAGCGGGCCCAGCAGGCGCTCGAGACGGTGCGCCTGGGCCACCTCGGCTCCCGCCGGCCCAGCCAGCTCTCCGGCGGCCAGCGCCAGCGCGTCGCGCTCGCCCGGGCGATCGTCCTCCAGCCGCGCGTCCTCCTGCTCGACGAGCCGCTCGGCGCGCTCGACCTCAAGCTGCGCGAGCAGATGCAGGTCGAGCTCAAGCAGCTCCAGCGCGAACTCGGCATCACCTTCGTGTTCGTCACCCACGACCAGGAGGAGGCGCTGACCCTCAGCGACCGGATCGCCGTCTTCGACGCGGGCCGGATCCAGCAGCTGGGCACGCCGCAGGAGATCTACGAGCAGCCGGCCTCGGCGTACGTCGCCGGCTTCGTCGGTACGACGAACCTCCTCGACGCGGCCACGTCCCAGCAGCTCCTCGGCGTCGACGCCGAGCACGCCGTGCGCCCCGAGCGCCTCCGGCTCTCGCCCGCCGCCGAGATGGAGAAGGCCGGGCCCGGCGAGGTCCGCCTCTCCGCGGTCGTCACGGAGACCATCTACCTCGGCGTCGGCAACCGGGTGCACCTGCGCACGGACGACGGCCTGGAGCTGGTCGCCCTCGAGCAGTCCACCGGCTCCCTCGACGACAGCGACCACCGCGGCGACCACGTCACGGTCCGCTTCGCACGGGCCGACGCCGTCGCCCTCGCCGCGGCCCCCTGATCCCCCATCAGCAGAACCCGCACCACCATCCCTCGAAAGAAAGCGGAGCTCTCTCATGAAATCCACCTTCCGGCGCGGCCGCGTGGCCATCGCCTGCCTGACCCTGGTGTCGGTCTCGGCACTGTCCGCGTGTGGCAGCAGCGACGACGACAAGAAGACCGACGCGGTCGAGAAGCTCGGCGACTTCGAGGGCAAGGTCTCGATCCTCGCCTGGCCCGGCTACGTCGAGGACGGCACCAACGACCCGAACGTCGACTGGGTGTCCGCCTTCGAGAAGAAGACCGGCTGCGAGGTCACCAGCAAGGCCTACGGCACCTCCGACGAGGCGCTGAACCTCGCCAAGACCGGTGACTACGACGTGATCGCCGCCTCCGGCGACCTGTCGCTGCGCCTGATCGCCTCCGACGAGGCGCAGGCCATCAACACCGACCTCGTGCCGAACTACGAGAACGTCTACGACTTCCTCAAGGACACCGAGTGGAACTCGGTGGACGGCAAGAACTACGGCGTCCCGCACGGCTACGGCGCCAACCTGCTGATGTTCAACAAGAAGAACGTCTCCGACACCAGCTCGTGGGGCGCGGTCTTCGAGAAGGACCAGCTCGAGAAGAACAAGGGCAAGGTGACGGCGTACGACTCGCCGATCTACATCGCCGACGCCGCGCTGTACCTGATGAAGACCCAGCCCGACCTGGGCATCACCAACCCGTACGCGCTCGACGAGGACCAGCTCGCCGCGGCCGTCGACCTGCTCAAGGTGCAGCGCCAGTACGTCGGTGAGTACTGGTCGGACTACCTCAAGGAGATCCAGGCCTTCGAGACCGGCGACTCGGTGGTCGGCACCACCTGGCAGGTCATCAAGAACAACATCAAGAACAAGGACGTCGACGTCACGCTGCCCAAGGAGGGCGCCACCGCGTGGAACGACACCTGGATGCTGTCCTCGCAGGCGAAGAGCCCCAACTGCGCCTACGCGTGGATGGACTACATCCTCAGCCCGGAGGCCAACGCGCAGGCGACGGAGTACTTCGGCGAGGCGCCGAACAGCCCGCAGGCCTGCGAGAAGACCACCGACCCGAAGCACTGCGAGACCTTCCACGCCGGTGACCAGGAGTACGCCAAGCAGCTGTGGTTCTGGCGCACCCCGGTCAAGGAGTGCCTCGACGGACGCACCGACGTCCAGTGCACCGACTACGCCCAGTGGACGCAGGCCTGGACGGAGATCAAGGGCTAACGATGTCGACCTCGTCGATCACGCCCGACCAGGCGCCGGCCCCCGCCCTGCGGGGGCCGGCCGCCCGGCCGGTCTCCCGGTTCCTGCACCGCTGGGTGTGGGTGCGCCTGTCCCTCCTGCTGTCCGCGCCGCTCGCGTGGATGCTGCTCGTGTACGTCGTGGCGCTGGCCGCGCTGCTGATCACGTCGCTGTGGTCGGTGGACAGCCTGAGCAGCGAGATCGACAAGACCTGGACGCTCGAGAACTTCCGCACCCTGTGGGAGAACGAGGTCTACCGGAAGGTCACGATCCGCACCGTCGGCGTGGCCGCCGCGGTCACCGTGGTCGACGTCGCGATCGCCCTGCCGATCGCCTTCTACATGGCGAAGGTCGCCACCCCGCGAGCCCGGCGGATGCTCGTCGTCGCGGTGCTCACCCCCCTGTGGGCGAGCTATCTCGTGAAGGTGTTCGCCTGGCGGGTCGTCCTGTCCGAGGGCGGCCTGGCCGAGTGGACCGGCCTCGGCACCCCCGGCTACGGGCTGACCGCCGTCGTCATCACCCAGTCCTACATCTGGCTGCCCTACGTGATCCTGCCGATCTTCGCGGCACTCGAGCGGGTCCCCGACTCGCTGCTCGAGGCGGCGGGCGACCTCGGCGCGCCATCCGGCATGGTGATGCGCTCGGTCGTGCTGCCGCTGCTGGTGCCGGGCATCGTCGCCGGCGCGATCTTCAGCTTCTCGCTGACGATGGGCGACTACATCACCGTCAACATCGTGGGCGGTGCCAGCCAGATGCTCGGCAACCTCGTCTTCGTCAACGCCGGTGCGGCCAACAACCTGCCGCTCGCCGCGGCCATCGCGATGATCCCGATCGTGGTGATGCTCGTGCTGCTGACGGCCATCCGTCGTACCGGAGCACTGGAGAACCTGTGATGGAGAGCGTCCGATGACCCTCAGCCCCCTGGCCCGCCGCCTGCTGGCGGCCCTCACGTTCGGTGTCCTCGCGCTGATCTACGTGCCGCTGCTGGTGGTCGTGGCCAACTCGCTCAACCCGAGCCAGTCGATGACCTGGCCGCTGGACGGCGTCACCCTCGAGTGGTGGCGCCGGGCGGCCCGGAGCGACGGCGCCCGTGAGGCGCTGCTGACCAGCCTGCAGGTCGGCGCCGTCGCGACGCTGATCGCACTCGTCCTCGGCACGCTGCTGGCGCTGGCCCTGCAGCGGTACTCCTTCTTCGGCAAGAACTCCGTCAACCTGCTGGTGATCCTGCCGATCGCGCTGCCCGGCGTGGTCACGGGTATCGCGCTCAACAACGGCTTCCGGACCATCCTCGGGGTGGACCTGTCGCTGTGGACGATCGTGATCGCGCACGCGACCTTCTGCATCGTCACCGTCTTCAACAACGTCCAGGCCCGCCTGCGGCGGATGGGCACCAGCCTCGAGGAGGCGTCGTCCGACCTCGGGGCGGGGGTCTTCATGACCTTCTGGCTGGTCACCCTGCCGCAGCTCCGCTCGGCCCTTCTCGCGGGTGGCATGCTGGCATTCGCGCTCAGCTTCGACGAGATCATCGTGACCACCTTCACGGCCGGCCAGGGCGCCAACACCCTGCCGATCTGGATCCTCAACAACATGTTCCGGCCCAACCAGGCGCCGGTGGTCAACGTGGTCGCGGTCGTGCTGATCGTGTTCTCGATCGTCCCGGTGTGGCTGGCCCAGCGCCTGTCCTCCGACGTCGAGGCCGCCCGCTGACCTGCCCCGCACCGCACCGCACCGACCACCGACGACCGCACCACCACCCCCAGGAGAACCCCGCATGACCGAGATCGAGTACGCCGTCCGCAACCCCGCCACGGGCGAGCTGGTCGAGACCTTCCCCACCGCCACCGACGCCGAGGTGCGTGCGGCGGTCGACGCCGCGGCGGCGGCGTACACGAGCTGGGGCCGGACGTCGACGGTCGCCGACCGGGCCGCGCTGATCCGCCGGGTCGCCGAGCTGCACCGCGAGCGCAGCGCCGAGCTGGCCGCGGCGATGGTCGAGGAGATGGGCAAGCCGCTCAGCGACGCCGAGGGCGAGGTCGACTTCTCGGCCTCGATCTACGAGTTCTACGCCGACAACGCCGAGCGCTTCCTCGCCGACGAGGAGATCCCGCTCGGCGAGGGCGAGGGCACCGCGGTCATCCGCCGGATGCCGGTCGGCGTGCTGCTCGGGATCATGCCGTGGAACTTCCCCGTCTACCAGATCGCCCGCTTCGCCGGCCCCAACCTCGCGACCGGCAACACGATCGTCCTCAAGCACGCCCCGCAGTGCCCGCGCTCCGCCGCGCTGCAGGAGCAGATCTTCAAGGACGCCGGCTTCCCCGAGGGCGCCTACGTCAACATCTACGCCACCAACGAGCAGATTGCGGACGTGATCGCCGACCCCCGCGTCCAGGGCGTCTCGCTCACCGGCTCCGAGCGCGCCGGTGCGGCCGTCGCCGAGATCGCCGGGCGCAACCTCAAGAAGGTCGTGCTCGAGCTCGGCGGCTCTGACCCGTTCATCGTGCTCTCGACCGACGACCTCGACGCCACCGTCGACGCCGCGGTGTTCGCGCGGATGGACAACGCCGGCCAGGTCTGCAACGGCGGCAAGCGCTTCATCGTCGCCGACGGCCTGTACGACGACTTCGTCGGCCGCTTCACCGAGAAGCTCCTCGCCGCCTCCGAGGGCTCCCCGCTGTCGTCGGTCACCGCGGCCGACAACCTCGACGCCCAGGTGGCGACGGCGGTCGCCGGCGGCGCCGAGCTGACCACCGCGGGCGAGCGCAAGGGTGCGTTCTACCCCAGCGGCGTGCTGTCGGGGATCACGACCGACAACCCGGCGTACCACCAGGAGCTGTTCGGCCCGGTCGCCATGGTGTTCCGTGCCGCCGACGAGGACGACGCCGTCCGGATCGCCAACGACACGCCCTACGGCCTGGGCTCCTACGTGTTCTCCAGCGACCCGGCCCAGGCCCAGCGGGTCGCCGAGCAGATCGAGGCCGGCATGGTCTTCGTCAACGGCGTCGGCCTGGACGCGGCCGAGCTGCCCTTCGGCGGCGTGAAGCGCTCCGGCTTCGGCCGCGAGCTGGGCCGCTTCGGCATGGAGGAGTTCGTCAACAAGAAGCTCATCCGCACCGTCTGACCCTGTCCGGGGCTCCTGATCTGCCACGCAACTACCGAATTCGTCGTCGATCCGCCGAGATCGCAGCGAATTCGGTAGTTGCGTCGCCGACTCCGGAACCCCGCAGCTCGCCCGATAGCCTGATCCCCATGCCCAGCGTGCGCCCGATCAGCCCGACCGAGCACCGCGACTACCTCGCCACGCTGCCGTCGGCGAGCTTCCTGCAGACCCCCGGCTGGGGGAAGGTGAAGTCCGAGTGGCGCAGCGAGTCGCTCGGGTGGTTCGACGACGAGGGGAAGCAGGTCGGCGTCGCCCTGGTGCTCTACCGCCAGCTGCCGAGGCTCAAGCGCTTCCTCGCCTACCTGCCCGAGGGGCCGGTGATCGACTGGGCGGACGACGACCTCGCCGCGTGGCTCGACCCGATGGTGGCGCACCTGAGGAAGCAGGGTGCGTTCGCCGTACGGATCGGCCCGCCGGTGGTGACCCGCCGCTGGACCACCGCGCAGGTCAAGGAGGGCATCGCCGACGCCGAGGTGCGGCTGCTCAGCCAGATCCCGCCGGCCGAGCGCAACCCCATCGGCGCGCGCACCGTCGCCCAGCTGCACGAGCTCGGCTGGCGCCACCAGGGTGTCGAGGGCGGCTTCGCCGCGGGCCAGCCGCAGTTCGTCTTCCAGGTCCCGCTCCGCCACGCCGACGGCACGCAGCGCACCGAGGACGAGGTCCTCAAGGGCATGAACCAGCTCTGGCGCCGCAACATCAAGAAGGCCGCCAAGGAAGGCGTCGAGGTCGCCACCGGCAGCCGCGAGGACCTCAAGGCCTTCCACGAGCTCTACGTGCACACCGCCGAGCGCGACCACTTCACCCCGCGTCCGCTGCGCTACTTCGAGACCATGTACGACGCCCTCCGCGCCGACGGCGAGGAGCGGTTCACGCTCTGGATGGGCCGGCACGAGGGCGACCTGGTCGCCTCGACGATCGCGATCCGGGTCGGCGAGCACGCGTGGTACTCCTACGGCGCCTCCTCCACCGAGAAGCGCGAGGTCCGCGGCTCCAACGCGGTGCAGTGGGCGATGATCCGCGACGCGATCGCCGCCGGCGCGGCGGTCTACGACCTGCGCGGCATCACCGAGACCCTCGACGCCGACGACCCGCACGTGGGGCTGATCCAGTTCAAGGTCGGAACCGGCGGCGAGGCGGTCGAGCACGCCGGCGAGTGGGACCTGCCGGTCAACCGTGCCCTCTACAAGGCCTTCCAGGTCTACCTGGCGCGGAGGGGCTGACATGAGCCTGTCGCTCACCGTCGACGGCCCGCGCTGGCGGACCCACCTCGAGTCGGTCGCCGACACCCACCCCGGCATCGTCCCGGTCGCCAAGGGCAACGGCTACGGCTTCACCCTGGGCCGCCTGGCCCGCAAGGCGCAGTGGCTCGCCGAGCGCGGCCACGACGTGCGTACCCTCGCCGTCGGCACCTACGACGAGCTCCCCGAGGTCGCGCAGCGCTGGCACGGCGACCTCCTCGTGCTCACCCCGTGGCGCCCGTGGGTGCCGCTCCCCGAGCCCGCGCTGTCCCGACGGCTCGTTCACACCGTCAGCCGCGTCGGCGACCTGCGCGACCTGCTGCACGCCGACCCGTCCGCCCGGATCGTGCTGGAGCGGATGACCTCGATGCGCCGCCACGGGATGGCCGCGCGTGAGCTGTGGGAGGCCGGCGAGCTGCTCCGCAAGCACCCCGGCGCCCGGATCGAGGGCCTCGCCCTCCACCTGCCGCTCGGCCAGGGCACCCACCTCGGCGAGGTCACCCGGCTGATGAACGACTTCGTCGCCGCCGAGGTCCCCGCCCACGGCGCCCCCGACGTGTGGGTCAGCCACCTCACCGACGCCGAGCTGGCCACCCTGCGCAGCCAGTACGGCGACTTCGGCTTCCGCCCCCGCATCGGCACCGGCCTCTGGCTCGGCGACCGGGGCGCCCTGCGGGTGACGGCGACGGTGCTCGACGTGCACCCCGTCGAGCGCGGCGACGCGTTCGGCTACCGCGGCCGCACCGCCCCGAAGTCCGGGCACGTGCTGGTCGTCAGCGGCGGCACCGCGCACGGCATCGGCCTCGAGGCGCCCACCGGCGACCAGTCGATGAAGGCACGCGCCGCGACCATCGCCCGCGGGGGCATGGACGCGGTCGGGTTCGTCCGCTCGCCGTACTCCATCGACGGCAAGCAGCGGCTCTTCGCCGAGCCGCCGCACATGCAGGCCTCGATGCTCTTCGTCCCGCACGGGGCGCGGGTGCCCGAGGTCGGCGAGGACGTCGACGTGCGGGTCCGCTACACCGCCACGACGTTCGACCGCATCACCGTCACGGCCTGAGTCTTCTCCACGACGACCTGTGGTGGGCTCCGCTCACGCCTGGTGTGAGCGGAACGCACCGCAAGCACGCTGCAGTCCGTTGTCCACAGGCGCCGGGGACGGGCGTGGCACGGGCGCCGCACCGCGTGGCACGGTCGACGGATGGCTGCTCGGGTCGACCTGGGGCACCCGGAGCTCGTGAGATTGCTGCGGGTGCAGTGCGGCGTGCTGACCCGCGCGCAGTTGATCGGCGCCGGAGCGAGCGAGGGTGACATCACTCGGATGCGGCGGCGCAAGGAGATCCGCCGCGTGCACGCCGGCGTGTACGTCGACCACACCGGACCACTGACCTACGAGCAGCGGGAGTGGGTCGCCGTCCTCGCCGCATGGCCGGCCGCGCTCTGCGGGGAGTCAGCGATCCCCGGCCGCCGCCCGCCGACCATCACCGTTGCCGTCGAACGCGGCCGCACGGTGCGCGTTCCGGCCGGCGTGGCGCTCCGCCGGGTCTCGGGCCTGGCCGGACGCCTGCGGCGAAGCACCCAGCCACCCCGGGTCCGCATCGAGCATGCGGTGATCGACCTGATGGTCCAGCACCTCGCGGGTGACGATGTCGCGGCCGCCTTCAGCGAGCTGGCGCGCACCTGCTTCGGCCGCCCTGACCTGCCGCGCACGATCCTCAGCAGCCTGGCCGAACGCCCGCGGGTCGCGCATCGCCGGATGATCGAGGCCCTGCTGGTGGACCTGCGCGACGGCGCGTGCTCCGTGCTCGAGCGCGGCTACCTCCACCACGTCGAGCGGCCCCATGGCCTGCCCACGGGCTCACGCCAGGTGGTGAGCAGGTCGACCGGCCGTCGTACGGTCATCGATGTGCGCTACGACGAGTTCGGGCTCATCGTCGAGCTGCACGGCCGTGCCTTCCACGACTCACCCGAGGCGTACGACGCGGACGCCGAGCGCGAACTGGCGGAGCGGGCGGTGGGCGGGTCCGAGTCCCTGCGCATCACCTACGGGCTGGTCTTCCGGACCGGCTGCCGCACGGCGGCGTGGATCGCGACCGTCCTCCAGCGGCTCGGTTGGGAGGGCACCCCTCGACGCTGTCCCCGGTGCCCGCCCGTGGTGCGCGCGGCGGCCTGAGCAAGCTTCGCGACGACCTCGGGTGCGCGTTGCTCACCTCAGGCGTGAGCAGGCCGCATCGCAAGCGCATGGACCCCGTCGAAGCCCACCTGCTCGCGCACCGGGTCGCGGTCGGGGCGGTACATGTCGCGCACGATCACCGCGGCCAGGTAGAGCTCGCCGAGCACGCGCACCGCGATGCCGACCCAGTAGAACCCGGCGTCGCCGCCGCCCGCGGGCGAGAGGTAGCCGCCGAGGTACCACCAGATCGTGCAGAAGTAGAGCACCTCGCTGGCCTGCCAGATGATCTGGTCGCGCCAGCGCGGGCGGGCGAGCACGGCCAGGGGCAGCAGCCACAGGACGTACTGCGGGGAGTAGACCTTGTTGACCAGCAGGAAGCCGACCACGATCAGGTAGCCGAGCTGGGCCAGCCGCGGCACCACGGCCTCGGGGCGGATGGTGCGCCCGGCGGTCATGCCGATCACGAACACCGCGGCGCACCAGGCGCCGAAGAGGATCCACGACCAGAGGTTGATCGTGTGCGCCGAGAACCCGACGTCGCCGGCCTGGTCGATGAGCATCCACACCGACCCGAGGTCGGCCGTGCGCTCGGCGTTGAAGCTCCAGAAGACCTTCCACTGCTCCTTGCCCAGCAGGTACGCCGGCGCGTTGGCCAGCAGCCACGCCACCGCGGCGCCGACGACCGCCAGGGCCAGGTCGCCCGGTCGGCGCCGGCGCAGGCAGATGACGAGCAGGCCGCCGAGCAGGAAGAGCGGGTAGAGCTTCGCGGCGGTGCCGAGACCGATCAGGATGCCGGTCAGCAGCGGCCGGTCGCGCGACCACGCCCACAGGGCGCCGGCCACCAGCGCGACGGGGATCAGGTCCCAGTTGATCAGGCCCGTGAGCAGCAGGGTCGGTGACAGCGCGAACGCCGCCGCGTCCCACGGTCGCACGGGGTGGGCCCGGGAGAGCAGCCACGTGGCGACGAGCGCCAGCGCAGCGAAGCCGAGGCCGTTGACCAGGAGGAAGATGGTCTGCTCCTGGTCGACCTCCGGGTCGTCGTACAGGTCGGAGACGGGGGCGCGGTAGCGCGCCTCGACGTCGGGGGAGCCGTTGAGCCAGTGCGTGATCCACGCCGTGCCCCACGCCCAGTAGGAGATCCCGACGGGGTACTCCATCACCTCGTAGCGCGCCCGGGTCTGCTCGTCGCCGGAGTAGGGCCATGCGTGCTCGGCCATGCCGCGCGGGACGTAGAGCGGCTTCAGGTCCGTGTAGCACATGTGGGAGTAGACCCAGTTCTGGTCCTTGCCCTCCGCGAGCGTGCACGGCGACTTCTGCACCAGCCCCAGCGCGAACGTGCAGGCCGTCAGGAGGAGCAGCACCCGCAGCGGCGTCCACCACCGGTGCGGCCGCGCGCGCTGGCCCATCGGACCGCCGACGACCTCGCTCAGGCCGGCGACGACCGGGTCGTCCAGGGTGGGGTGGACGTGCGGCGCGCGCTCGGTCACGGCGTCAGGCGGCGTGACGACGTCGGCGACCGCGCGGCGACTTGGTGGGCTTGCCGCCGAGGATGGGAGGCGTCGACGACGTCGGGTCGCCCGTCGGGTCGGTCGGGGTGTCGGTCGGCGGGCCGGGGTCCTTCGTGGTCGGCGTCTCCGACGGCGTCTCCGTCGGCGCGCTCGAGCTCGGGACGTCCCTCGTCTTGCTCGGCTTCGGCTTCGGCTTCTTCGTCGGCTTCGGCACGATCGGGGCGTGGCCCTCGCTCGGGGCGTCACCCTTGACGTAGGCCGGCGGGGGCAGGTCCTCGACCGGCTCGCCCTCGAGCGCCTTGAGCATCACGTTGGTCCAGGTCGCGGCCGGGTAGGAGCCGCCGAAGTACGACGGCAGCCAGTCCTTGAGCTGCTCGTTGCCCTTGCCGCGGACGTACATCACCGCGGTCGCCAGCTGCGGCGTGTAGCCCGCGAACCAGGCCGAGGAGACCTCGCCCTTGCCGTTCGTGGCGGTGCCGGTCTTGCCCGCGGCGGGCCGGCCCAGGGCGAGCGCCTTCGTGCCGGAGCCCTGCTGGACGACCTGCTGGAGCGCGTAGCCCACGTCGTCGGAGACGCCCTCGGGGATCGCGCGGTGGTCGGTGACCTTGTGCGAGTAGCGCACCTCGCCGTCGCGGTCGACGACCTTCTCGATGATGTACGCGTCGGCGGCGACCCCGCGGTTGGCGAGGGTGGCGTAGCCGTTGGCCATGTTGATCGGGCTGACCGTCTGCGAGCCCAGCGAGACACCGGTCTGCGGCTCGAGGGCCGGCGTCGAGGTCGGGAAGCCGTACGGCGGGTTGGCCGCCTTCTCCGGCGGGATGCCCATCTTGTTCGCGGTGTCGATGATCTTCTGCGGACCGTCGTCCATCGCCAGCGTCATGTCGATGTAGGCGGTGTTGATGGAGTCCTGGGTGGCCTTGATCATGTTGACGCGGCCGTAGCTGTGGTCGCCCTGGTTCTCGACCTCGCCGCCGCCGGGCAGGTCGTAGGGCGAGTTGCCGTCGAAGGTGTCCTTGAGCTCGAACCCGTCCTGGATCCCGGCGGCGAGCGCGAACGGCTTGAACGTCGAGCCGGCCTGGCCGCCCGAGACCGCCCAGTTGAGCTGCGACTCCAGGTAGTCCTGGCCGGCGTAGATGCCGCGGACGGCGCCGGTGCCCGGCTCGACCGAGGCGACGGCGACGTGGAGGTTCTTGCCGAAGCCCTCCGGCCGCTCCTCCTTGACCCCGTCCTTCGCGGCGTTCATCGCCTTCTTGGTGAAGGTCGTGGTGATCTTGAGGCCGCCGCCGTTGATCTCCTGCTCGCTGAACCCGAGCCGGAGCAGCTCCTTGCGGACCATCGTCAGCACGTGGCCGCGCTGGCCGCCGTACTGCTCGTCGCTCTTGATCTTCGGGAACTTCGGCAGCGCCTTGCGGACGCTGGCGACGTCGCTCGCCTTGGCGGTGCCCATGTCCTCCATCGAGTCCAGGACGTACTGGTAGCGGCCCAGCAGGCGCGCCTCGGCGTCCTCGCCGTTGGCTGGGTCGAGCGAGTAGGGGTTGTTCAGCACCGCCGCAAGCGTCGCGGACTGGGCCAGGGTCAGGTCCTTCGCGTCGACGTCGAAGTAGGCCTGCGCGGCCGCCTGGATGCCGTAGGCGCCCCGGCCGAAGTAGATGGTGTTGAGGTAGCCCTCGAGGATCTCCTGCTTGCTCAGCTGGTTCTTGATCTTGAGGGAGAGGATCGCTTCCTTGGCCTTGCGCTTCCAGGTGCGTTCCTGGGTCAGGTAGAGGATCTTCACGTACTGCTGCGTGATCGTCGACGCACCCTGCTGGGCGTTGCCCTGCGCGTTGCTGAACGCCGCCCGCAGGATGCCCTTCGGGTCGATGCCGTTGTCGGTCCAGAAGCTCTGGTTCTCCGCGGCGACGACGGCGTCCTTCATCGTCTGCGGCATGTCGTCGTAGGCGATCGAGTCACGCTTCTGGACGGCGAACTGGCCGATCTCGGACTTGCCGCCGTCGTAGTAGACGCGGGTCGTCTGGGTGAGGAACTCCTCGTTGGGGTTCGGGATGTCGACGTTCTTGTACGCGATCCAGAAGCCCAGCACGCCCAGCAGGCCGAGCACCACCGCCGTGACCAGGCCCCACAGGGTGAGTCGCTTCAGCCGCTGCTTCCACGTCCGCGGAGCGCGGTCGCCCTTCTTCCCCGACCGCCCGCTGCGTCCGGAGGAGGACCCGCCTGCCTTGCGCTTTCCCTCGACCACGCGTGACAGGGTACGGCGCGGAGGGGCACGGTCTCGATTTCCCACCCCGGGCCGCAGCGGTCACCGCGAGCTCACCGGACCGGCTCACCGCTGGTCGAGGACGTCCTTGAGCCTCGCGGCGAAGGCGGCCGGGTCGTTGCCCGGCGACCACTCGTTGGCGACGAAGCCGCCGTGGTCCCCGGGGAACTCGACCACCTCGACGCCGAGCAGCGCGGCCAGCGCCTCGCCGGCGCGGCGCGGCATCTCGGTGGTGCTGGCGGCCCCGACGGCCGGCACGATGCGGACGCCGGAGGCACGCAGGGCCTCGACGTCCGGCTGGTACGCCGGGATCGCCATGTTGTGGCCCAGCAGCGCGTCGTCGCGGCTGCCGTCGTCCTCGGTGGGGAGACCGAACTGCTCGGGCGACGGTGCCGGTCGGTCGAGGTAGTCCTCCGGCAGCGGACCCCGCACCATCACGAGCTGGATGAACTTGGCCATCGCGGGGCCCTGGCCGTGGGCGCGGTAGGTCGCCACGATGTCGGCGTAGGCGCTCTCGAGCACCTCGCGGTCCTCCAGGATCGCCGGCAATGGCGGCTCGTGCAGCACGACCGTGCCGACCTGATCCGGGTGGGCGAGCAGCCAGGGCAGCGCCGCCACCGCCCCACCGCTCGACGCGAAGACGTCGACCGGTCCGAGCCCGGTGGCCTCGACGACGCGGTGCACGTCGTCGCCGTGGATCTCGAAGGAGACCTCCCCGTCCTCGTCGAGCTTGCTGCGCTCGGCCATCCGCGGGTCGTAGGTGATGACCGTGCGGTCGTCGAGCAGCGGGACCAGCTGCTCGAATCCGGAGGCCGACATCGGGGAGCCGAACACCATGACCGGCCGGTGCGGGCCCGGCGCGTCCGGGGTGTGCACGTCGTAGGTCAGGACGGCGCCGGGGACGGGCAGCTGGTGGGTGGTCGTGGTCGGCATCGGGGCTCCTTCGCCGGGTGGGGTCGCGGGTCGGACGAGGGGGAGACCGCCGCCGCCGGCCGGACTCATCGGAGGCGGCGCGTCCCGTCGTACGGGCGCGGCACGGGTGCTGCCCGTCCCCTCGGAAGACACTCCCGATCCATCGGGAGTTCACGTTCCGCGGATATATCGCTACGATAGATCGCATGGCACGGCGTGGCGACACCATCGAGCTGGCGGTCCTCGGACTGCTGCACGAGGGACCCATGCACGGCTACGAGCTGCGCAAGCGGCTCAACCTGATGCTCGGTTGGGGTCGACTGCTGTCCTACGGGTCGCTCTACCCGGCGCTGAAGAAGATGCTCCGCGGCAACCTCATCGAGGAGACCGTGCCCTCGGGTCCCCAGACCCGCCGGCAGCGGATCGTCTACAAGGTCACCGACCTGGGCACCGAGGAGTTCTCGCGCCTGATGTCGGAGGTGGGTCCTGCCGCGTGGGAGGACGACAACTTCGACATCCGGTTCCGGTTCTTCTCGTCCACCGACATGGAGATCCGCCTGCGCGTCCTCGAAGGACGTCGCTCGCGCCTCCAGGAGCGACTCGACCGCGTCCAGCGCGAGCTCGCGATGACCCAGGCCGAGGCCGACCGGTACGCCGCCGAGCTGCAGCGTCACGGTGTCGAGTCGGTCGAGCGTGAGGTCCGGTGGCTCTCGGACCTCATCAACGCCGAGCGAAGCGTGCAAGGCCAGGCAGCACCAGCGCCGGAGACGCCGACGTCCCCGACGACGTCCTGATCACCCCACCCCCCGATCAGGCACAGAACATTCACGAGATGTCATGAGTACCAAGGAAGGAAACCCCATGGGTTCGGTTCGAGTAGCGATCGCGGGCGTGGGCAACTGCGCCACGTCCCTCATCCAGGGCGTGCAGTACTACCGGGACGCCGACGCCACGAGCACCGTTCCGGGGCTCATGCACGTCCAGTTCGGCGACTACCACGTCGGTGACGTGGAGTTCGTCGCGGCGTTCGACGTCGACGACCTGAAGGTCGGCAAGGACCTCTCCGAGGCCATCAACGCCTCGCAGAACAACACCATCAAGATCACCGACGTGCCCACCCTGGGTGTCGAGGTGCAGCGCGGCCCGACGCTCGACGGCCTCGGCAAGTACTACAAGGCCACCATCGACGAGTCGTCGGCCGAGCCGGTCGACGTCGTCCAGGTCCTCAAGGACGCCCAGGTCGACGTCCTGGTGTCCTACCTCCCGGTGGGCTCCGAGGAGGCCGACAAGTTCTACGCCCAGTGCGCGATCGACGCCGGCGTGGCCTTCGTCAACGCCCTCCCCGTCTTCATCGCCTCCGACCCCGAGTGGGCCAAGAAGTTCGAGGACGCGGGCGTCCCGATCGTCGGTGACGACATCAAGTCGCAGGTCGGCGCCACCATCACCCACCGCGTGATGGCGAAGCTGTTCGAGGACCGCGGCGTGACGCTGGACCGCACCTACCAGCTCAACGTCGGCGGCAACATGGACTTCAAGAACATGCTCGAGCGCGAGCGCCTCGAGTCCAAGAAGGTCTCCAAGACCCAGGCCGTCACGTCGAACCTCACCGGCCCGCTGGCCGACAAGATCGACGACAAGAACGTCCACATCGGCCCGTCCGACTACGTCGCGTGGCTCGACGACCGCAAGTGGGCCTACGTCCGCCTCGAGGGTCGCGCCTTCGGTGACGTCCCGCTGAACCTCGAGTACAAGCTCGAGGTCTGGGACTCCCCGAACTCGGCCGGCATCATCATCGACGCCGTCCGTGCCGCGAAGATCGCCAAGGACCGTGGCGTCGGTGGCCCGATCATCCCGGCGTCGGCGTACCTCATGAAGAGCCCGCCGGTCCAGATCGAGGACACCGAGGGCCGCGCGCTCCTCGAGAAGTTCATCGCCGGCGAGTGACCTCGCGTCGCTGACCAGCAGCACCGCCCCGGTTCGTACGACGAACCGGGGCGGACTGGTTTTTCGGCGCGAGCGCGTCTGCGCCGCCGGGCGGCGAGCAAGCTCGCAGGTGGAGCGGCTCGCGCCGCGCTGCCGCGCAGCCCCGCGTCAGCCCAGGCCGACGTCGAGGCAGCCGATGGTCTCGCTCAGCTGCAGCCGCGACCACACGGCCCGGTGGTCGGAGACGCTCGAGGCGAGGACGACGGCCTGCAGCGGCTGCAGGAAGGCGTCGTGCAGGATGAAGTCGATGCGGACCCGCGGGTTCGCTGCCGGGGCGGTGTCGCCCGCGCCCGAGCCGACCGCCCAGACGTCGCCGAGGCCGGCGCCCCGCAGCGTGCTGACGGCGGTGGAGGAGACCCGGCTGTTCAGGTCGCCGGCGACGACCGTCGGGCGGGCGTCCGCGCGGACCACCTTGGCCAGCGCGGTCGCCTGCGCGATCCGGGCGCCCTGCGACATGTGGTCGAAGTGGGTCGAGTAGACGCTGACCTCGGTGCCCTCGATGTCGACGACCGCGTGCACGGCGTGCCGCGGGAACTTCCCGCCGGCCTGGGGGAGCCCGATGATGTCGTGCTCCTTGACCGGGAACCGCGACAGGATCGCGTTGCCGGTCTCGCCGCTGCCGGTCACCCAGCTCATCCCCAGGGCGTCGGCGATCTGCTGGGCCTGGATCACGTTCCCGGAGCGCCCGCGGTTGTTGTCGACCTCCTGGAGCAGGACGATGTCCGGCTTCCAGGTGCCGATCTCCTTGATCAGCGTCCCCGCCGCGAGGCCGCCGTGCTTGCGGATGGCGGAGTGGATGTTGAACGACAGCACCGTGAACGGGTGCTCGAGGGTGAGGTCCTTCGGGCAGAGGCTCGACGGGATGTCGAGCGGGGGAGCGCCCAACGAGGAGTTCGCGGAGGGCTGGAACCCGGAGGACGGTACGTCGGGGACGGTCGTCACCGCGTCGTTCCGGTCCGGCGCCGGGGGCGCCTCGTTGCCGCCCTGCAGCGCGAAGACGATGCCGAGCACGAGCAGCACGACGACGACCACCGCGACGGTGGCCACCTGGGTGGCCGGGCTGGCGCCCGGCCGCGCCGCGGGCAGCGGCGGCGGCACGGGCTTCGCCTTCTTCGCGGCCGGCTGCTCGTCCGGCGTCTCGGCGGACTGGTCCCCGGCGGGCTCGGACTCGTCCGGGCCGGGCTCGTCGGGGAGGTCGTCGCTCACGGGGTCATTCAACCCCGGTCCCCGAAGGGCCGCGGCAGGACCCGCGGACCCGGGACCCCCGGGACCCGGTCAGGCCTCGGCCTCGGCCTTGATCTTCTCCAGGGTCTGGCGGATACCGCGGCGCAGCTCCTCGGTGAAGCCCTTCTGGCCGCCGAGGACGGCCTTGGTCAGCACGAGCGAGACGTTCGAGATGCCCTGCGGGGTCTCCCGGCGCTCGGTCAGCCGGGTGCCGCCGTCGGCGGTCGGCGCCAGCTCGAAGGACCACACCGTGCGGTTCTCGCGGATCTTGAAGGCGAAGTCCCCGGTCGCGCCGTCGGCCGGCGGGGTGAACCGGACGACCTTGCCGGCGGTCGGCCAGCGCTTGATGCCCTGCTTGTTGAGGTTCGAGAAGGTCGCGCCGAGCTTGACCTCGCCGCCCTTGACCGTCGACTTCACCACCTGCGGGCTCCACTTCGACATCCGCGGGATGTCGGTGACCAGTGCCCACACCCGGTCGGCCGGGGCGGCGATGTCGATGGAGTCCTCGAGCAGCTTCTCGTACGTCTCGGCCATGGTGGAGCCCTTCGGGTGACGGCGGTGTCGGATCCCCGGAACCTACCTGCCGGTAGCAGACCGGCGGTACGTGATGCCCGCCACAGCGGCGGCGCGGGGTTTCGGCCGGCCGTGGCGCGGGCACCCGGCAGGGATGGCGGTTCCGGCACAGCTGCACTCCCAGCTCACCTCCGGCAACCTCACCACCATCACGATGCGGGCGGACGACGTCGACAAGGCGATGGAGCACGTCCGCACCGCGATCGACCTGATCCACCTCGCGCGGGACACCCCCAACTGGGAGAGCATCGACGCCCGCGCCTTGTTCAACATGAGCGCTTGGGCGACCCGCGCCGTGGCCGAGGTCTGCCACCTGCGCCTCAACCGGGCGAAGGTCTCGCTCGGCATGGCGGGCTCGGCGTACTCGTGGGCGAGCGGCGAGGCCGACCGGATCCACCACCTCTGGCTGGACTGGGAGAAGACCGCGGTCAAGGGCAGCCTCGCATGGTTCATCACCTTCCTGCACACGGTGGCGGCGCTCGAGAAGGTCAAGAGCACGTACGGCAAGCAGCTGGACGTCGCGCGCGACTACTTCGAGTACGAGCTGACCGACGACCAGCAGGCGTGGTTCGCCAACGGCCTGGCCCGCACCCTGCTCGACGACCTGGAGCGGGGTGTGCTGCCGGGGCCGGTCATCCCGGACACCCTCGCCGCCGGCGACGACGACAACGGCTGGACCCCGCAGGGGCTGGGCGTGGATCCCCAGACGGGCTACCTGCTCCAGACGTCGTACAACGACAAGGGGCAGGCCGTCCTCACCGTGGTCGACCCGGCGACCGGCGAGATCATCAACACCGTCCGCCTCGGCGCCGCCGGGGACGCCGGGATCGCCCCCGACCACGCGGGTGGTGTGAGCGTCGACCCCGAGACGGGCACCGTCCACGTGAACTCCTCCAAGGGCGGCGGACCGTTCGGCGAGGACCCGCTGGTCTACGAGTACGACCGCAACGACATCCTCGGCCCGGGCGCCCAGGCGCCGGGAAGCACCATCGGCGTCACCGGTCCACCGCAGGAGATGCCGGAGGGCGCGTACTCCACGTTCCACGGCGGCAGGCTCTACGTCGGCACCTTCGACGACGACGACAACGGCGTGCTCAACGTCTACGAGAAGCAGTACGACGCGAAGAGCGGCCGGATGGAGTGGGTCCGGGTCGACGGCCCCTACGAGACGCCGGAGCGCGCCCAGGGCGTCGCGATCCGCGACGGGAGGATCTACTTCAGCACGTCGCACAAGCGGCACAACGAGGACACCGGGCACCAGCCGGGCGACTACAGCAACCCGGGCCGGATCATCGCCTACGACCTGGCGAACAAGGGCGACGGCGGCGGCTTCGGTGCGCCGGTCGAGACCACGACGCTGCCCACCATGCTCGAGGGGATCGCCCCGCTCGACGACGGGATCCACGGCACCTACGAGAGCGGGTCGGAGGGCTACTCGACGCCGAAGGGCGGCTCCGCGGACTCGCTGTGGCCGAGCCTGTTCTACTCGCGCTCGTCGTACGCCGGCAGCGAGCTGCACAGCGAGTACGAGTCCATGAACAAGGCCGGCCAGCACCTCAAGGAGGCGCAGGACGCCTTCGACGTGTGCGAGACCGAGATCCACGGCCTGGGCCTGCCGGCGAGCAGCCTGGGCGACGTACCGCAGGCGCACACCTATGCCACCGGGGTCGTCACCTTCTTCGACGAGACCGCCCGCTGGCTGGACGCTGGCAAGCTGGCCTCGGGGGTGACCGCGCGGGGCGTCATCGAGAGCGCGATCGAGTACGAGCACTCCGACCAGCTCTCCGCCCTCGGGTCCGCCTTCCTGCAGGCCCGGCTGGGCGCCTTCGTCGACAAGGACTGGAAGCAGTGACCACGCACCGCACCGTGCTGCCCGCGCTCGCGCTCCTCCTCGTCCCCGCGCTCGCGGCCTGCGGCGACGACCCGGCACCGGAGGCCGGCAGCGGCTGGCCCGCTGCGGAGGGCACCGTGGAGGCGCGTGGCCTGGTCTGGGCCGCCGGCCCCACGATCCACCTCGGCGACGGCACCACCCTCGACGCCGGCGACCCGGTGCGCGCCTTCGTCGTCGGGGAGGGCGGGGCGTATGTCGTACCCGACACGCGCTCCGACGACGAGACCTGGCCCGAGCTGGTCCGGGTGGACGGGCAGGGACGCCAGGGCCTCGGGGTGCACGCGGAGCCCGACAGCCTCTCGCTCTCGCCGGACCGGCGGTATCTCGCGTTCCTCGACCACGGCGGGGAGCGCGACGCCTACGACACCCCGCTCGCCGAGGCGGTCGTCGTCGACCTGCGGACCGGGCGCGAGGTCAACCGCAGCGCCGAGGGCATGGGCGATCCCGCCACCGACGACCTGGCCGACCTCTACGAGGACGCGCCTCCCGCCGTCCTCGGTGTCAGCGCCGACCACGCCTACTTCCTCACCCCCGGTGAGGTGGTCGCGGTCGAGCTCGCGTCCGGCGAGGCCGAGGTCGTCAGCGACGCGAACAGCGGCTACGACGACCAGCCCTGGTACGCCGCCCTCTCCTCCGAGCCGGAGCTGACCAGCCCCGGCGGGGCGTGGACGATCCGGCAGCCGCCGCGCGGTGCTCCTCAGCTGGTGCCGGCGGCGGGCGGCGCGCCGGTCACCACCCGGCTCACCGCCGCGGACCTCGGCGTCGACCCGCTCGAGCCGCAGCCACGCGACCTCGGCTGGAGGCTCGACTCCTGGCTCGACGACGCCACGGCCGCCGGCATCGCCACGGTCAGCGCCTCGCTCGACGGCGCGCAGACCTTCCCGTTGGTCACCTGCACGGTGCCGGACGGTGCCTGCCGCGTCGTCCCGGGGACCGAGGACGGCGCGATCCTGCCGGAGTCGCGCGCCGGCGGGGCAGTGGTGCCGACGCCGCTTCCCTGACCCGCGCCTCAGCGGCTCGCCCACCACTCCTTCAGCGCGGCGGTGGCGTCCTGCTCGGACATCGGCCCGTTGTCGAGGCGCAGCTCCAGCAGGAACTGGTAGGCCTGCCCGACCTCGCGGCCCGGGGGGATCCCGAGGATCTCCATGATCTGGTTGCCGTCGAGGTCCGGCCGGATCGAGGCGAGCTCCTCCTCGGCGGAGAGCCGGTCGATGCGGGCCTCGAGGTCGTCGTACGTGCGGCGCAGGCGCTCCGCCTTCTTGCGGTTGCGCGTGGTGCAGTCGGCGCGGGTGAGCACGTGGAGGCGCTCGAGCTGGTCACCCGCGTCGCGGACGTAGCGGCGGACCGCGGAGTCGGTCCACTCGCCCGAGCCGTAGCCGTGGAAGCGGAGGTGGAGCTCCACGAGGTCGCTGACGGCGTCGATCTCGTCGTTGCTGAACTTCAGCGCCTTCATCCGCTTGCGGGTGAGCTTGGCGCCGACCACGTCGTGGTGGTGGAAGGTGACCGTGCCGTCGTCGACGAAGCGGCGGGTCCGCGGCTTGCCGACGTCGTGCATGAGCGCGGCGAAGCGGGACACGAAGTCCGGGCCGGGCGCGATGTCGCCCCGCTCGGCCAGGCGGGGCTCGAGGTCGATCGCCTGCTCGAGCACGGTCAGGGTGTGCTCGTAGACGTCCTTGTGGCGGTGGTGCTCGTCGCGCTCGAGCTTCAGCGCCGGCAGCTCCGGCAGCACGCGGTCGGCGAGGCCGGTCTCGACGAGCAGGCTCAGGCCCAGCCGGGGGTGCGGCGCGCAGATCAGCTTCACCAGCTCGTCGCGCACCCGCTCGGCGGAGATGATCTGGATCCGGTCGGCCATCTCGGTCATCGCGCGTACGACGGACGGGTCGACCGAGAAGCCGAGCTGGGCCGCGAAGCGGGCGGCCCGCATCATCCGCAGCGGGTCGTCGGAGAACGACTGCTCAGGGGTGCCCGGCGTGCGGATCACGCGGTGCGCGAGGTCGATCAGGCCGCCGTACGGGTCCTCGAGCTCGCGGCCGGGCAGGCGCACCGCCATGGCGTTGACCGTGAAGTCGCGGCGGCCGAGGTCGCCGGCGAGGCTGTCGCCGTACTGCACCTCGGGCTTGCGGCTGTCGGGGTCGTAGGCCTCGGAGCGGTAGGTCGTCACCTCGACGACCCAGTCGCCCTTGCGGCAGCCGATGGTGCCGAAGTCGCGGCCCATGTCCCACCAGGCGTCGCCCCAGGCACGCAGCAGCTTGTCCATCTGCTCCGGCCGCGCGGAGGTGGTGAAGTCGAGGTCGTTGGAGCGACGGCCGAGCATCGCGTCGCGGACCGGGCCACCGACCAGGGCGAGCTCGTGGCCGGCCTCGGTGAACAGCGCTCCGAGCTCGTCGATGACCGGTCCGATGCGGTCCAGCTCGGCGTCGACAGCGGCCTGCACGTCGACCAGGCGCAGGGGCGCGCCGGGCGCTGGCGAGGCGGGGCGGTCGGCGTCGGTCACGGGTGGGGAGTCTATGAGCCGGACGCTGCTGGGACCGAACGGGGACGTGGGGTCCCCGAGCCGCACCGGGCACCCCACTACCCTCGGGACGTGGTCGTCCGTCGCTCGCTCCTGCCCTGGGGTGTGCTGACGACTCTCCTGATCGGCCTCCTCGGCATGGCCGCGCCGGCCTCCGCGCGACCCGACGACGACACGTACGACGCCCCGCTCGAGATCACGATCGCGGACCTCACCCCCGGCGTGCTGCCGCGCAACGGGCCGCTCGAGATCCGCGGCACCGTGACGAACACCGACCTCGAGACCTGGAGCAAGATCCGGCTCTACCCGGTGTTCAACGTCGGCGCCGAGTGCACCACGACGTCCTGCGCCGAGGTGATGACGACCGCGGCCGACCTCGCCGCCGCCGCCGACTCCGACCCGGTCGCGCCGATCGGCGTCCGGGAGACGAACGTCCGCTTCGACCTGGGCACGCTGGAGCCGGGCCAGTCGGCGTCGTACACGCTGACCGTGCCGCAGGCGGTCCTGCGCACCCTCTTCCCCGACCCGAAGACCGGCGTCTACTGGCTGGGCGTGCACGCGCTCGGCGGCAGTGCCCACACCCCGGACGACAGCATCACCGCAGACGGCCGGGCGCGGACCTTCCTGCCCTCGGTGCGCAGCCCCAACGGACCCGAGGTCGACACGGCGGTCGTGCTGCCCCTGCGCGGCCGGATCACGCACGCCGAGGACGGCACGGTGGCCGATGCCGGCGCCTGGACCGAGGCGCTCGGCGTCGACGGCCAGCTCGGCGGCCCGCTGGCCTTCGGGGCGGCGGCCGGCCTCGCGCCGGTGACCTGGCTGCTGGACCCCGCCGTGCCCGACGCGGTCCGCCAGCTGGCCGACGGCAACCCGGCGCGCAAGGTCACGCCGGTGCCGGACCCCAACGAGCCGACGCCGAGCAACGAACCGTCCGACGACGGCGACGGCGCGGCCGAGGAGGAGCCGGACACCGACACCCCGCTCGCCCGGTCGGCCCGCTCGTGGCTGGCCCAGGCGGAGAGCGAGGTCGGCGACGGCACCCTCGCCACGCTCCCGTACGGCGACCCGGACCTCGCCTCCGCGGCCGACTCGCTGCCCAGCCTCTACCGCGCCGCCCGTGAGCAGACCGGGCCCGAGCTGTCCTCGTGGGACCTCGACGCGCTGCCGATCGCGGGATCGCCCGACGGCTACCTGCCGGCGAACGCGATCTCCGCCGTCGACGACGGCGCCGTGCTGTTGCTCGGCGACCAGATGTTCCCCCGGGAGACCTTCTCGGCGCGCCCGCCCGTCGCCGGGCTCGTCGGCGACCGGCCGGTGGTCATCACGTCCACGGCCGCCGCGACCGGTGGACCGGGGCCCGACGCCGAGCTGTCGCCGGTCGCGCTGCGCCAGCGGATCCTCGCGGAGGCGGTGGTCCGCCTGCTGCGCGCCGGCGACAAGGACCCGGACCCGCTGGTCGTCGTCCTGCCCTCCTCCGTGTCGGCGGCCGGGGCGTCGAGCTTCTGGTCCGGGCTCGACCAGCCCTGGATCAACCTGTCCGGGCTCGACGACCTCGTCGTGGAGCCGGGCACGGGCGCCGACGGCAAGGTGGCGGCCGACCGGCAGATCGACCCGGCCGACCTGAGCTACCCACCCGGCCAGGAGGACGAGGAGCTGCCGGGCACCGTGCTGGTCGAGGCCGGGCAGCTGATCCGCGCCGCCCGCGCCTACCAGGCGATCCTGGGCGACGACTACACCGTCGGGGGCGAGCTGCTCCGCGAGGCGCTCGCCGGGTCGTCGTACGCACAGCGCGGCGACGCCCAGGCGGCCTGGCGGCTGGCGACGACCCGGATGTGGGTCGAGGGCCAGCTGGACAAGATCACGATCGAGGCCCCCGACGGGGTGACCCTGTCGGGCACGTCGGGCGGCTTCAACGTCTCGGTGCGCAACGACCTCGACGAGCCGGTCACGGTCGCGATCGACGCGACCGCGGACTCCGGCGCGACGATCGAGGTCGCCAACCCGATCCGGCTCGCCGCGCACAGCCGCACCTCGGTCCCGATCGACGCCACCATGAGCCGCACCGGCGTGCACAACGTGACCCTGCGCCTGACCGACGTCGACGGCACCGCGCTCGGCGCCGACGACACCCTGCCGCTGCGCACCGGCCAGGCCGGCGTGGTGATCTGGGCGATCATCGGCTCCGGCGTCGGCATCCTCTTCGTCGCGATCGCGATCCGGCTGGTCCGCCGCTTCCGGCGGCGCGGCCGGCCCGCCGACGCGGGGGACGACACAGCGGGCGACGACACGGCGGGCGACGACACCGCGGGGGAGACCGCGTGAGCGCGGCCGACGACACCGGCGCCGACGAGCGGAGGATCCTCGCCAACACCGCGGTGATGGCGGCGGGCACGGTCGTCTCCCGGTTCAGCGGCTTCATCCGCTCCACCCTGCTGGCGGCGGCGCTCGGCGTCTCGCTGCACGCCGACCTCTTCACGGTGGCCAACACCGTGCCCAACATGATCTACATCCTCATCGCGGGGGGTGTCTTCAACGCGGTCCTGGTGCCGCAGCTCAAGCGCGCGATGCTGCGCGACGAGGACGGCGGCGCGGCGTACGTCGACCGGTTGATGACGCTCGCGATCGCCTTCCTCGGCGTGGTGACCGTGCTCCTCGTCGTCGCGGCCCCGCTGGTGATGCAGGTCGTCCTGGGCTCGAAGTTCGACGACCCCGCGCTGGCCGAGCAGCGGCAGTCGGCGATCGACTTCGCCCGCTTCTGCCTGCCGCAGGTCTTCTTCTACGGCATGTTCGTGCTGATCGGGCAGGTCCTCAACGCCCGCGGCCGGTTCGGCCCGATGATGTGGGCGCCGATCGCCAACAACGTCATCTCGGTGGCCGTCCTGGTGACCTACCTGGTCGTCTTCGGCCCGGCCACGAAGGCCGAGCAGCTGGGTCCGTTCACCCCCGGCCAGGAGGCGCTGCTCGGCATCGGCGCCACCCTGGGCATCGCGGCCCAGCTGCTCATCCTGGTGCCCTACCTGCGCGCCGCCGGGATCCGCTACCGGCCCCGCTTCGACTTCCGGGGCGTCGGCCTCGGCCAGACCTTCAAGCTCGGCGTGTGGACGGTGCTCTTCGTCATCGTCAACCAGATCGCCTACATCGTCGTCGTGCGCCTGGCCTCCAACGGCACCGCCTCGGCCGACGACGGCACCGGCATCACGATCTACTCCAGCGTGATGCTCGTGGTGATGGTGCCGCACTCGATCATCACCGTCTCGCTGGCCACCGCGATCCTGCCGCGGCTCTCCGACGCCGCCGCGCGCGGCGACCTCGGGGCGCTGGCCGCGACGCTGGGCAGCACGCTGCGCACGGCGCTCGCGGTCGTCGTACCGTTCGCGGCACTGCTGCCGTCGATCGCCCTGCCGCTGGCCCAGGTCATCTGGGGCCACGGCGCGACCGCGGACGGCTACCACCGCTTCGAGTCCTCGATGGTGCTGTTCGGGTTCGGCGTCGTGGCGTTCACCGTCCACTACCTGGTCCTGCGCGGCTTCTACGCCCTCGAGCGCAACCGGACGGTCTTCTGGGTGCAGTGCGTGATCGCCGCGACCAACATCGGGCTGGCGCTGCTGTTCGTCAGCCGGGTGGACCCGTGGGACACCTCGCCGATGCTGGTGCTGGCCTACACGGCGTCGTACACGGTCGGCTCGGTGCTCTCCAGCATCGTGCTGGTCCGGCTGCTGCGCCGGGGCGGCCACCCGGCCCGCGGCGGCGCCCGCCAGTGGCGGGGCTTCGTGGTCCGGCTGCTTGCCGCCGCCGCCGTCGTGTACGCCGTCGCGCGGCTCGTGCTGATCATCGTCGACGACACCATCGGCGAGGTCTCCAGCGCGCCCGGCTGGGTGTGGGCCGGGGTGGAGCTGGCCGTGGTCTCCGCGGCCGGTGGCGCCGCGCTGCTGGCGGCCGCGAAGGTGCTCCGGATCGACGAGGTGAACTCGGTCGTGGGCACCGTGCTGGCCCGCGTGCGGCGCTGACGGCCAGGTGCCTGCGAGGGTGCCCGCTGGTGCCTAGGATGGAGTGACGAGAGAGGGACTGGACTTCCAGGTGGCGACGTCGACGCGGTCGGGGGATGTGCTCGCCGGCCGCTACCGGTTGATCGACCTGCTGAGCGAGAGCGGCGGCGGGCGGTTCTGGCGTGCCCACGACGCCGTCCTCGAGCGGTTCGTCGCCCTCCACGTCATCGACGTCGAGGACGCGCGCGCCCCCGGTCTCGTCGAGGCGGCCCGCACCTCGGCCGGCGTCCTGGACCCCCGGATCCTCCGGGTGCTCGACGCCCAGCAGGAGGACGGCCGCTGCTTCGTCGTCAACGAGTGGGGGACCGGCACCTCGCTCGACATCCTGGTCACCCACGCCGGCCCGCTCGGCCCGCGGCGCGCGGCCTGGCTGGTCGCCGACGTCGCCGACGCGATCGCCCGGGCCCACGCCGCCGGCGTCACCCACGGGCGGCTCAACCCGGAGAACGTCCTCATCGACCGCTACGGCTCGGTCCGCCTCATCGGCATGTGCGTCGACGCCGCCCTGCACGGGCTGCCCCCGGGCGACGTCCAGGGCGACCTGGAGGACCTCGGCGGCCTCCTCTACTGCGCGCTCACCGGCGTCTGGCCCGGTCCGTCGGGCTCGATCGTGCCGGCCGCCCCGCGCGAGAACGGCACCTTCCTCAGCCCGCGACAGGTCCGCGCCGGCGTCCCGAAGCAGCTCGACCTGGTGTGGCGGGAGTTCGAGTGCACCGGCGTGCACACCCGGCGCCGGATGCTGGGCAGCGACCACCCCGACGTCAGCACCGCGCAGGGCATCGCCGAGGAGCTGCTGGCGTTCGTCGGCGACCCGGCGGGCATGCCGGAGTCGCTCGCCCAGGCGATCCCGCAGGTCAACGAGCTGCGGCCGGTGTGGCTGCCCGCCGTCGACGACCCGCTGCCCCACGACTCCTCGCGCGACGACATCCCGGTGGTGCCGGCCGCCGAGCCCGAGCTCGACCTCGAGAGCGTCGACCTCTCCGACCCGCCCGTGCCGACGCCCGCCGACGTGACCGACCTGCCCACCGAGGCGGGCATGCCCGTCTTCGGCGACGGCGAGGACGACGACGTGCAGTGGCTGCGCACCCGCAGCACCCCGCCGCCGCCCCCGCCGCCCTTCGAGGACCTGCCCGAGCGCCCCCTCTTCGCCGAAGGCGTACGACGACCGCGACCCGACCTCGGACCGGGTCCGGCCGGCAACGGCTGGCCGGCGTCGGTCGGCGACGACGGCCCCCCGGCCACGGGGTACTGGCCGTGGGACGAGGACGGCGCGCCCCCGTCGGCCGACCTCGACGGCACCGGGGAGATCGTGCCCGGGCGCAACTGGCTGCGCCTCGCCATGGGCGTCGCCGTGGCCGTGCTGCTGCTGGTCGGCATCGCGATCGCCTTCAACCTCGGCCGCGGCCGCACCCCGCTCGGCGGCGACCCCGACGACGAGCCGGTGACCACGCCGTCGAGCACGGCCAGCCAGGCCTCGGTGCTGCGCGGCGTCACCGTGCGCGACTTCGACCCGCTCGGCACCGACGGCGAGGAGAACGCCGGCGACGTCGACAACCTCGTCGACGGCAAGGCCTCGACCACCTGGCGCACCAGCACCTACAAGGACCAGCTCGGCCCGCCACCCGGCCTGAAGACGGGGGTCGGCGTGCTGCTCGACCTCGGCCAGGTGCGCCAGGTCAGCGCGGTCGACGTACGCCTCGACGGGCAGACCACCCTCGCGGTCTACGGCTTCGACGCGGCGCCGACGGGAGCCCCGACGGGCAAGCCGCTGGCGCAGGCCAGCGGCACCGGCGTGGTCGGGCTCGCGCCGGCCGACCGCCAGCCGGTCGCTGCCCGCTACCTTGTGCTCTGGCTGACCTCGCTGCCCGAGGTCGACGGCGGGGACTTCCGTGGCGAGATCGCAGAGGTGGTGGTTCGTGGCGAGTGAGCTGAGCGAGCCGACCGACGCCGATCTCCTGGCGGCCCACGTCGCCGGCGACGACTCCGCCTTCAGCACCCTCTTCGCCCGGCACCGTGACCGGCTCTGGGCGGTCGCGCTGCGGACCTGCAACGATCCCGAGACCGCAGCGGACGGCCTGCAGGAGGGCCTGATCGCGGCGTTCCGCCGCGCCGGGTCCTACCGGGGCGAGGCCGCCGTCACCACCTGGCTCCACCGCATCGTGGTCAACGCCTGCCTCGACCGCCTCCGGGCGGCCCGGGTACGACGGGCCGAGCCCCTGCCCGAGGACGTCGACGACCTGCGGCCGGTCCGCCAGACGGTGGGCGACGCGGTCGACCCCGCGGACCAGTCCGTCGCGACCGAGCGGCGCGCGCTGGTCAGGGCTGCCCTCGGGCGGCTGTCCGAGGAGCAGCGGGCTGCCGTCGTCCTCGTGGACATGGAGGGCTACTCCGTCGCGGAGACCGCGCTGATCCTCGACTGCGCCGAGGGCACCGTGAAGAGCCGGTGCTCGCGGGCGCGGGCGAAGCTGGCCGTGCTGCTGGCCGACGTGCTCGACGTGACCGAGCCCACGGGCGCCGGGCCGGCCGCGGGCGCCACCGACGGGAACCCCGCGAGCGGACCGGACGTCGGATCCCTGACTCGCCGGGGACCACCCGCCGCCGAGGCGGGCGCCGTCCCGCAGGCCCCGACCGTCGACTGACCTGCCGCACTCCCGAGGTGCGGCACCGCCCCACCAGGAACCCGAGATGACCGATCCCACCGAGCCGGACGCCCCGGCCGACGCCGCCGACGCCGGCGACGCGCCCCTCGACCCGCAGGTCGAGGCGGCGGTCCGTCGTACCCTCGCGGCCGCGGGGGGCCCCGAGCCGATGCCCGCCGACGTGACGGCGCGCCTCGACGGCGTCATCGAGGAGCTGGTCGCGGACAGGTCGGCGTCCGGCGCGACCGTCTCCCACCCCGAGAACCCCGGCATCGTCGTACCCCTCGACGCCGCGGCCCGGCGCCGCCGGGTCCGGGTCCGGGTGCTGCTCGGCGCCGCGGCGGCCGTGGTCGCCGTCGCAGCCGGCGCCGGGATCGTCAACAACGACCGGCAGGGCGACGGCAGCGACGCCGCGACCGCCAGCTCCGACGAGGCGCCCGCCCGCGACGCCGCGGGCTCGGCGGCTGACGACGACGCGCTGGGCGAGGCCCAGGACTTCGTCAGCGGCAACGCCGAGAAGGACGCCAGCCCGACGGCCGCGCCCGAGGCGTCCAGCGCGACGCCGCGCCGGGTGGTCACCGAGGAACAGCTGCGCCGGGTCCGTCCGGACCACCTGCGCGAGGACCTGGTCGCGCTGCAGCACTACTCCCTGCCGCACCCGGCCGCCGCCGACTACGGCCGGGCGACCCTCACCGCCCCCGCCGACTTCATGTGCGAGACCGCCGACTTCGGCAGCGGCTACCTCGTCGGCGTCCTGTACGACGGCAAGCCGGCCGTGGTCGCGTTCCGGGAGCCGGTCGGGTCCAACCAGGCGGCCGAGGTGCTGGCGTGCGGCACCGGCGACGTCCTGCACTCGATGATCCTCGCCGCCAGCTGAACCATCCTCTGAGCCAGCCGCTGAACCATCCGCTGGGCGCGGTTCGCCCCCGGGAATGCCGGAGCCTACGATCGGGTTCAGCGAGTGCAGTCCTTCCACCCTGACAGGGAGTCCCATGACCGAGTCCACCGAGCCCCGCAACGTCATCGTCATCGGCTCCGGTCCCTCCGGCTACACCGCAGCGATCTACGCCGCGCGGGCGCAGCTGAACCCGCTCGTCTTCGAGGGCTCGGTCACCGCCGGCGGTGCCCTGATGAACACCACCGAGGTCGAGAACTTCCCCGGCTTCCGCGACGGCATCCAGGGCCCGGCCCTGATGGACGAGATGCGCGCCCAGGCCGAGCGCTTCGGCGCCGAGCTCGTCGCCGACGACGTGGTCGAGGTCGACCTCACCGGTGACGTGAAGGTCGTCAAGACGGCCACCGACACCTACACCGCGCGGGCCGTGATCCTCTCCACCGGCTCCGGCTACCGCAAGCTCGACCTCCCCAACGAGGAGAAGCTGTCCGGCCGAGGCGTCTCGTACTGCGCCACCTGCGACGGCTTCTTCTTCCGCGAGCAGCACATCGCGGTCGTCGGCGGCGGCGACTCCGCCGTCGAGGAGGCCACCTTCCTCACCCGCTTCGGCTCGAAGGTCTCGCTGATCGTGCGCCGCGACGAGCTGCGCGCCTCCAAGATCATGCAGGAGCGGGCCTTCGCCGACCCGAAGCTGGAGATCGTCTGGAACTCCGTGGTCGAGTCGATCAACGGCGAGGACTCCCTCGAGTCGCTGACCCTGAAGGACACCGTCACCGGCGAGACCAGCGAGCTGCCCGCGACCGGCCTGTTCATCGCGATCGGGCACGAGCCGCGCTCCGAGCTGCTGACCGGCCAGGTCGACCTCGACGACAACGGCTACGTCCTGGTCCAGCCGGGCTCGACCGCGACCAACGTCCCCGGCGTCTTCGCCGCCGGCGACCTGGTCGACCACACCTACCGCCAGGCGATCACCGCCGCGGGCACCGGCTGCGCCGCCGCCCTCGACGCGGAGCGCTACATCGCTGCGCTCGACCACGCCGCCGCGACCGCCGGCAACGCCCTCGCCGGGAATGCCAGCGCGGGCGCGTAGGTTCCACCAACAGACTTCACGTTCACCGATACCGAAGGGGTGCCCCCAGTGGCCGACAACATCTCCGCCGTGACCGACGCCGAGTTCGACGCGCAGGTCCTCAAGTCCGACAAGCCCGTCCTCGTGGACTTCTGGGCCGAGTGGTGCGGTCCGTGCCGCCAGGTCGCCCCGATCCTCGACGAGATCGCCGGCGCCCACGGCGACAAGATCACGTTCTACAAGCTGAACGTCGACGAGAACCCGGTCACCCCGGCGTCGTACCGGGTCACCGGCATCCCGACGATCAACGTCTACCAGGGCGGCGAGGTCGTGAAGACCATCGTCGGCGCCCGCCCGAAGGCCGCGATCCTCAAGGAGCTCTCCGAGTTCATCGACGCCTGACGTCGCAGCGGAGCCCCCGGTCCCCCTAGGACCGGGGGCTTCGTGCTTCCCGGGGCACCGGTGCGGGAGCGTGCTTCGGGCGTCGTACGACGCCGATGAGCCGCTCCCACGCGGCCTCCATCTCGCCCCGCCAGGTCACCAGCGAGCGCATCTCCATCCGCATCCGCGGCGTGCGAGGGTGCGCCCGGTGCGTCTTGAAGCCGACCCGGGCCAGGAAGTCCGCCGGTACGACGCACTCCGCGTGGCTGCCCGGCGACATGCGACCGGTCCGGGCGAACGCCTCGACCGCCCGGATGTCCCCGCGTCCGACGAGATCGCGCGCCATCCCCTGCACGAGCAGGCGGCCCAGCCCGCCGCCGGCGTGGTCGGGGCGGATCCACGCGGTGGTGAGCAGCACCGCGTCGGGGGAGACCGGGGCGGTGGGGAAGGCGGCGGCACCCGGCACGAACGCGGCCGGGGCGTAGACGAGGTAGCCGACCGGCTCGCCGTCGACGACCGCGACCCGCCCGCACGAGCCCCACTCGCGCAGCACCTCGGAGACCCAGGCCTCCTTCTCGCGGGCCCGCTCGGCGGGCGAGAGCCCGTCGCGGTGCACCGGGTCGCGCTCCCAGAACAGGCAGGTCCGGCACGGCGCGTCGAGGGCGTCGAGCAGGTCGAGGGTCAGCGGCACGGTGGTGCGGGCCACGTCTCCAACAGTAGGCGTCGCCGCCCTGAAATGGGGTGGCGGGGACCTGCGAGAATGGGGCTCGTGCGCAAGATCAGCCAGAGCAGGAAGCTCCGCAACGTCCGGTACGACGTCCGGGGACCCATCCTCGTCGAGGCCCAGCGCCTCGAGGCCGAGGGCCACAAGATCCTCAAGCTGAACATCGGCAACCCCGCACCGTTCGGCTTCGAGGCGCCCGAGGCGATCGTCGCCGACATGGTGCACAACCTGCCCGACGCCCAGGGCTACAGCGACTCCCGTGGCATCTACTCCGCGCGCACCGCGGTCGCGCAGTACTACCAGTCGCGCGGCCTCAAGGACACGGCCGTCGAGGACGTCTTCATCGGCAACGGCGTCTCCGAGATGATCTCCATGGTCCTCACCGCCTTCCTCGACGACGGCAACGAGATCCTGGTGCCGGCGCCCGACTACCCGCTGTGGACCGGCGCGGTGTCGCTGTCCGGCGGCACGCCCGTGCACTACCGGTGCGACGAGGACAACGGCTGGATGCCGGACCTCGAGGACATCGAGTCGAAGATCACCGAGAACACCCACGGCCTGGTGATCATCAACCCGAACAACCCCACCGGCGCGGTCTACAGCAAGGAGATGGTCGCCAAGCTGGTCGACATCGCCCGCCGCCACGACCTGGTCGTGTTCGCCGACGAGATCTACGAGAAGATCCTCTTCGACGACGCGGTCCACCACCACGCGGCCGCCGCGGCCGGCAACGACGTCCTCTGCCTCACCTTCAGCGGCCTGTCCAAGGCCTACCGGGTCTGCGGCTACCGTGCCGGCTGGGTCATGGTGTCCGGCCCGAAGGAGCTCGCCGAGGACTTCCTCGAGGGGCTCACCCTGCTCTCCAACATGCGCATGTGCGCCAACGTGCCGGCACAGCACGCGATCCAGACCGCGCTCGGCGGCTACCAGTCGATCAACGAGCTGATCGTGCCCGGCGGGCGCTTCTACGAGCAGGCGATGCTGGCCGACCGGCTGCTCAACGAGATCCCCGGCGTGACCTCGGTGCGCCCGCGCGGCGCGCTCTACTGCTTCCCGCGGCTCGACCCGGAGGTCTACCCGATCGACGACGACGAGCAGTTCGTGATCGAGCTGCTGCGGGCGAAGAAGATCCTGGTCACCCACGGCACCGGCTTCAACTGGTTCGCCCCCGACCACTTCCGGCTCGTGACACTCCCGGACGTCGACGTACTCGAGGAGGCGATCGGGCGGATCGCGGAGTTCCTCGCCACCCGACGCTGAGGGCAGCCACCATTTTTGTTCGCTCGGAGTAGCTTTTCCGGGCACTTCTGCGCGACAGGCAGTCGCGCTTTCGCGGGTCGGGCTGTCAGACTCCACCGGTGCTCGACATCACGTACCCGCCTGTCATCGTCACCGCCAAGGTGCTCTTCAAGCTCATGCGCCAGCGGGTGGTGGTCTCCGGGTCGGAGTCGATCCCACGCAAGGGCGGCGCGCTGCTCGCGATCAACCACACTGGCTACATCGACTTCATCTACGCCGGTGCCGGCGCGGAGCCGCAGAAGCGCCTGGTCCGGTTCATGATCAAGAAGGAGATGATGGACAAGCCCGGTGTGGGCCACCTCCTGCGCTCCTTCCACCACATCCGCGTCGACCGCGGCTCGGGGCTGCAGTCGATGAAGGACGCGCTGGCCTATCTCAAGGCCGGCGAGGTGGTCGGGATCTACCCCGAGGCCACCATCTCCCGCTCCTTCGAGATCAAGGAGCTCAAGTCCGGCGCCGCGCGGATCGCCGCGGACGCCGGCGTCCCGCTGATCCCGGTCATCGTCTGGGGTGCCCACCGGCTGATGACCAAGGACCACGAGAAGGACTTCTCGCGCTCGCCCAAGACCATCGTCGTCAAGGTGGGGGAGCCGCTGCACCCGACTGGTGAGGACATCGCCGCCGAGACCGCCGAGCTGCGGGCGGCGATGCAGCGGATGCTCGACGAGGTCATCGCCGAGTACCCCGACGCCGAGAAGGAGCCGGGCTCCTGGTGGACGCCCGCCCGCTTCGGCGGCTCGGCGCCGACACCGGAGAAGGCCGACGAGATGGACAAGGCCGAGCTGCGGGAGCGGGCGGCGAGGCGGGCGGCCCGGGCCGCCGAGAAGAAGGCCGGGAAGTAGGAGTCCCGAGCGCGCGGCTCAGCCCTCGGTGAACCACCGCGGGCTCTGCGCGATCTCCAGCGCCCGCGCCGCGGAGAGCGGGGGCAGCTCCCGGAGCGGCCCGCCGGTCTTCTCGCCGGGCGTGTTGTAGGTGTCGACCTGGATCGCCCAGCCGTCGTCGGTGAACAGGGTGACCACCAGCTCCTTGTACGTGTCGGGCATCCCGGCTCCCTGGGACGGCCAGCCGGCCTCGTACGCGCCGCCGGCGACGGACGTGCACTCGACGGGCGGGAACACCCGGTAGGCCCCGGCACAGGCCTCCTGGGCGGTGGTGGCGACCCGCTGGCCCGGGTCCTCCTCGCTGGTCGGCCCGGGCTCGGCGACGCCGACCGCGGAGTACCCGTCCCAGCGCTGGATCGTGATCGAGGTGCCCATGCCGTCCAGCAGGAGGTCGATCCGCCGGCCCTCGCGGGTCGTGTCGGCCAGGTGCCCCGTCACCCCGGTCGAGACGTGCTCCACCTCGGCGCCGGTGACCGTGCCGCTGCTCGCGAGCAGCTCCTGCACGGCCGCCACCAGCCGGGCGTCGCCGACGATGCCGCGGTCGGTCGGGATCTCGGGTCCACCGGGCACCTCGGTCTCCGAGCCGGGGTCGTAGCTGGTCGGGCCGTCCGCGGGCGCGCTGGTGGGGGAGCCCGGCTGGGTGGCGAGCGGGTCCTCGCCGCGCACCGTGTCGCCACCGCCCGCGATCAGGACGACGAGCCCGGCGACGGCGGCCGCGGCCACCCCGGCGGTCGTGGTGACGGCGAGGTGACGGCGGCGACGCCTGCGGGCGCCCCCGTGGATGCTGTCGGCGATGATCCGGTCCGCGCTCGACGGGTCGAACGGCTCCGTCGCGCGCTGGAGCAGGTCGGTGAGTCCGTGGTCGGTCATGGCGTGGTCCCTTCGGTGACGAGGTCGGGGAAGGGCAGGTCGAGCACCGCTCGCAGCTTTCGCAGGGCCCGCATCAGGCGCGCCCGTACGGCGACGTCGGTCATCCCCAAGCGCAGCGCGACCTCGGCGGTCGGCACGTCGTCGACGTGCCGCAGCACGACGATCACCCGGTCCAGCGGCTCGAGTCCGGCGAGGGCGTCGAGCAGCGTGAGCCGGAGGGCGTCGTCCGGAGCCGGGACCGGGTGCTCCGGCAGCCGGTCCATCGGACGCTCGTGGGTGCTGCGTCGCCGCTGCTGGCTGATCCAGGTGCGGGTCAACGTGGTCTGGGCATACGCAGCTGGGTTGTCGATCGTCGTACTCCACCGGGCGTAGACGCGGGCCAGGGTCTCCTGGACCAGGTCCTCGGCACGGTGGCGGTCGGCGCACAGCAGGGACGCGGTGCGGTAGAGGTCGGGCATGGCGGTGCGTGCGAAGTCGCTGAACTCCGCCGCCCGCTCTCGTCCGCGCCGTCCCATGGTGCTTCCTCCTGTCCTCATCCTCCTCGACGCACGGGGGACTGCCGCCGTGACAGGTGGCCGCCATGTCGTCCTCTCGACATGTCGCTTTGTCGTCTTGTCGACAAGTCGATGTCGGCGAGGCCCACCACGTCTCCGTCGCCGACATAGGCTCAGGGCATGCGCACGCAGCTCGGGGCGGTCGCCGCCCTCACCCTCGCCGGACTCGTGCTCGTGCCCGCTCCGTCGGACGCCGCCTCCACGTGCGCGGGGAAGCGGGTGACCATCCACGGCACTGCCGGAGGCGACGTCATCCGGGGAACCTCCCGGGCCGACGTCATCGACGGTGGTGGCGGCAACGACGTGATCAACGGGCTCGGTGGCAACGACACCATCTGCGGCGGCGAGGGGGCTGACGACCTCCGCGGCAATGCGGGCAACGACCGGTTGTACGGCGGCATCGACGAGGTCTACGTGGACGGGTCCGACCAGACCTGGCACGTCGGCGACAAGCTGCGCGGCGGGGCCGGCGACGACACCCTCGTGCCCGGTGTCGACCCGCGGGACGAGCTGCACAACGCGGACAAGGTGCTCTACGACACCGCGCCGCGGGACGTCTCGGTGAACCTCGCGACCGGGACGGCCGCCGGCGACGGCTCGGACCGTCTGGTGTTCAACACGCGCCCAGGACTCGTCGGGAGCGCGTACGCCGACCGGCTGGTCGGAACGGACGACCGCGACTCCATCGCCGGTGGCCCGGGAGCCGACCGCATCTGGGGCGGTGGCGGCCGCGACCTGCTGTCCCCGGGGTCGGGCAACGACCAGGTGTGGGCCGGCGCGGACGACGACTGGGTGGAGGACTCCGGTGGCGACGACCGCCTCGTCGGCGGGACGGGCAACGACACCCTCACCGCAGAGGGCTACGGCCGGGACACGCTCGAGGGAGGCGACGGCGACGACCGCCTCACCGACACCGAGCCCTGCTGGGTCAGCAGCCAACCCGAGTACGACCGGCTCTACGGCCAGGCGGGCAACGACACCCTCGTCGACACCTACCTCCTGGGCAAGGCCTGCGGCGGCACCGGCTTGCTGGACGGCGGGTCGGGAGCCGACCAGACCGACGTCACGGCGCTGCCTCCGACAGGCTCCACGCAGAAGGTGGTCGTCTCCCTCACCGGCGCAGGCAGCGGGGTCGTCGAGAACGAGAGCGGCCGCGACCTGGCGACACTGGCATCGGTCGAGGTGATCGGACCGCGTGGCCTCGGCGCGACGGTGCACGGCTCGCCCGCCGCGGACTCGGTCGTGGCCGGCCTGCCGTTCTTCGATCCCGCGACCGACGACTTCGTGCTGACGCCGCTCACCTTCGTCGCGGGTGCCGGCGACGACAACGTCCTGGTCTACCTCGAAGGCACCGTCGTCGACGTCGACGGGCAGGCCGGCACCGACTGCCTGAAGGGCACGCCCGCTGCGTCCTCCACGCTCACGTCGGTCGAGCTGCAGCCCGCCGGCCCGGACAGCTGCCCGGGATGGCCCTTGCCCGCCTCCTGACGCACGACGTTTCCCGTGAAACATGTGCAACTCGAGGGAGACAAGTTGTCAAAGTGACATGTCGCCATGTCGACAAAGCCGACGGCCCGGCTCCCGTGTGGGGAGCCGGGCCGTCGTACGTCCGGGGTGGACTGCTTCTCAGATGATCCTGTCGTTGCGGTTGCGCGGGTCGATGAGGTCGACGATGCGCTGCAGGTCGCCGGTGTTGGCGAACTCGATGCTGATCCTCCCCTTGGCCTTGCCGAGGTCGATCTTCACCCGCGTCTCCAGCCGGTCACCCAGGCGCTCCGACAGCTCGGCCAAGCCGGGGGCCTTCGGCTTCGGACGCGTGGTGCGCTTCGGCGTACCGGTGTCGTCGCCCACCGCGACGATCTCCTCCAGGCCGCGCACCGAGATGCCCTCAGCCACCACCCGCTGGGCGAGGCGGTCCTGCTGGTCGGCGTCGGGCACGCCGAGGAGCGCTCGCGCGTGGCCGGCGGACAGCACGCCGGCGGCCACCCGGCGCTGCACGGCCGGGGAGAGCTTCAGCAGGCGAAGGGTGTTGCTGATCTGCGGGCGCGAGCGGCCGATGCGCTGGGCCAGCTCGTCGTGCGTGCAGGAGAAGTCCTCGAGCAGCTGCTGGTACGCCGCCGCCTCCTCGAGCGGGTTGAGGTTGCTGCGGTGCAGGTTCTCCAGGAGCGCGTCCCGGAGCATGTCGGTGTCCTCGGTCTCGCGCACGATCGCGGGGATCGTGGTGAGGCCGGCGGCCTGGGTGGCGCGCCAGCGGCGCTCGCCCATGACCAGCTCGTAGGCGTCCGGGGCCGTCTTGCGGACGACGACGGGCTGCAGGAGGCCGATCTCCTTGATCGAGTGGACCAGTTCGGCCATCGCCTCCTCGTCGAAGACGGTCCGCGGGTTCACCGCGTTGGGCCGGATCTGGTCGACGGGCAGCTCGGCGAAGAAGGCGCCCTCGACGGGTGCCAGAGCCGAATCCGCCGTCTGCGGGCCGCTCGTGGTGTCCGTGGACCTCAGGTCCACCGAGGCGCTGGAAGGCGCTCCTGCGGCAAGGTCCGAATTCTGGGCGTCCGGGTTGACAACCACGTCCGTCGCCGGGGCATTTCCGGGCGCCGGGGGAGCGGCGGGCGGTGCCGTCGGGATCAGCGATCCGAGGCCCCGGCCGAGGCCCCGACGGGGCGCGTTCGCGTTCACAGGGCAGCTCCTCGGGTGACGATCTCGCGGGCTGCCTCGAGGTAGCTGAGGGCACCGGGCGAGCCCGGGTCGTAGGTCATCACGGTCTGCCCGTACGACGGCGCCTCGGACACGCGCACCGAGCGCGGGATGGCCGTCTTGAGGACCTGGTCGCCGAAGTGCTCGCGCACCTCTTGGGCCACGCCGGCAGCCAGGCGCGTCCGGGCGTCGTACATGGTGAGCACGATGGTGGAGACGGCCAGCTCCGGGTTGAGGTGCGCGCGCACCATGTCGACCGTGGCGAGCAGCTGGCCGAGCCCTTCGAGGGCGTAGTACTCGGCCTGGATCGGGATCAGCATCTCCGCGCCCGCGACGAGCGCGTTCAGGGTCAGCAGGCCGAGCGAGGGCGGGCAGTCGATGAAGACGTAGTCGAAGCGCTCCTCGCCGATCTCGGCGGCGGTGCCGACCCGGGGGTGCGCGTCGATCGCCTTCTTCAGCCGCTGCTCGCGCGCGACCACGCTGACCAGCTCGATCTCCGCACCGGCCAGGTCGATCGTCGCGGGGACCACCCAGAGGCCGGCGGCGTCGGGGCAGGGCTGCGCGATGTCGACGATCGCGAGGCCGTCGACGAGGAGCTCGTACGTCGAAGGGGTGCCCTGCCGGTGCTCGATGTTGAGCGCCGTGGAGGCGTTGCCCTGCGGGTCGAGGTCGATGACCAGGACGCGCTGCCCGAGCTGGGTGAGGGCGGCGGCGAGGTTGACCGTCGACGTGGTCTTGCCGACCCCACCCTTCTGGTTGGCGACGACGAAGACGCGCGTCTCCGAGGGCCGGCCCAGCTGCTCCTGGGGGATGCCGGCGCGCACCATCACCGTGGCCTGCGCGGCCCGGGCGAGGGGGGTCTGGTCATCCTCGAAGCCGGCGTTGCGCTCGGCGAGCTGCGCGGCGGTCAGGACCCCCGTACTGGTCACCGTGCCCGTTTCACGTGAAACGTGCGGCTCCTCCGAGGAGCCGGTTTCACGTGAAACGTCGTCATCCCCACGCAGGGCGCGCTGCAGGCTTGCCTGTGGATAACCGGGCTCAGTCTGTGGATGCTCACGCTCAGCACCCCCACCCCCATCGGTGGAAAACCCGCCAGGGGCCTCGGCGTCGGTCACGACTTCCTCCTCTTGTTCCTGCCGCGGGAAGGACGTGATGCCCGAACATCACGCTGCGGCCGGGACGGCAACGATACGCGGGCCGGGTCGGCCCACGTCACCCGCACGACGCGGATCGGACTCACGTCGGGGAGAGCATCGGCCCCGTCGCCCCACGTCTCGATGACCGGAGCGGCACAACCCAGGCGGGCGAGGACGGGAGCCGCCGCCTCGACCTCCTCGGGTGCCGAGCTCCCCTTCATCGCGACGAGGGCGCCGTGCGGGGCAACGAGGGGCATCGACCACTCCAGCAGGCGGTCGAGCGGGGCGACGGCACGGGAGGTGACGACGTCGAAGTCGGAGGTGCCGTGGAGCGCGTCGGCACGGCCGCGGACGACCACCACGTTGGTGAGGCCGAGGGAGGCGACGGCCTCCTCCAGGAAGGTCGTACGACGCAGCAGCGGCTCGACCAGGGTGATCGTGACGTCCGGCCGGGCGATGGCCAGCACGAGACCCGGCAGGCCGGCGCCGGAGCCGATGTCGGCCACCCGGGCGTCCGGAGGCAGGGCGGGCGCCATCAGGGCGCAGTTGAGGACGTGGCGCTCCCACAGGCGGGGCGCTTCACGAGGGCCGATGAGGCCACGGACGACCCCGTCGGTGGCCAGGAGCTCGGCGTACGCCACGGCTGCGTCGACCCGGGAGGCGGGGAACAGCGCGGTGACGGCCGGCGGGGGAGGGGGGAGCTCGACAGTCATCTGGTGCTTCCCCCTGGTGGTCGTGCGGTGATGGATGGAGAACCGACGCGCCCCCGGTGTTTCACGTGAAACACCGAGGGCGCGGTCGTGGAACGGATCAGGCGTCGGGCGGCAGTACGACGACGTAGCGCCGCGGCTCCACGCCCGCCGACTCCGAGCGCAGGCCAGCGGCGGCGACGGCGTCGTGGACGATCTTGCGCTCGAAGGGCGACATCGGCTCGAGCGAGACCGGCTCGCCCGACTCGGCGACCCGGGCGGCCGTGTCGGCGCCCAGCTGCGAGAGGCGGGTGCGCTTGTCCGCACGGAAGCCGGACACGTCCAGCATCAGTCGCGAGCGCTCCCCGGTCTCGCGGTAGACCGCGAGGCGGGTCAGCTCCTGCAGGGCCTCGAGGACCTTGCCGTCCTGCCCGACCAGCTGGCTGAGGTCGGCACCCACGATCGACACGGCGGCGCGGTCGGCCTCCACGTCGATGTCCAGGTCGCCGTCCAGGTCGGCGATGTCGAGGAGCTCCTCCAGGTAGTCCGCGGCGATGTCACCCTCCTGCTCGAGGCGGGCCACCCGGTCGCTCTCGGCGGCCGGGGCCGCGGCCTCGTCCTCCTCGGTCGACTCCACGGCACCCGCGTCGGCGGTGGTCTCGTCGGTCACGACCTCGGTCTCGATCTCGGCGCTCACTTGCTGTCTCCCTCGTTCGTCTCAGGCTCCGTGCCGTCCTGGGCCTCGTACTTCTCCCAGTCGGCGGACTTGTTCTTGGCGCCCGGGGCGCCGGGCTTGGGGGCGGTCTTGCGCTGCGAGCGCGTCTGCCGCTTCGGCTGCTGGCGGGTGGCCGGGCGCCGGTCGGTCGTGGTCGTCGTACCCTCGGCGACGGTCTCGGCCTCCGGCGCGTGGCCGTGGCGCAGGGCCTTCGCACGGTCGCGGTCCTGCTTGGCCTTGAAGGCCGGCGTGCCGGGCGCGGGGTTGTTGCGGATCACGTAGAACTGCTGGCCCATGGTCCACAGGTTCGAGGTCGTCCAGTAGAGGAGGACACCGATCGGGAACGCGACACCACCGAGGCCGAAGGCCACCGGGAGGATGTAGAGCAGCATCTTCTGCTGCTGGGCGTACGGGCCGCTCATCGCCTCGGCCGGCATGTTCTTGGCCATCAGCTGGCGCTGGGTGGTGAAGGTGGTCGCCGTCATCGCGAGCACCAGGAACGCCGCCACGAGCATGACGCCGGTGTGCGGGTCCTCGCCCCAGGTGCGCGACTGCCAGAACGAGCCGTTGATCGGCAGTACGCCGAAGATCTCGGACTCACCGAACTGGTGCGCCTTCTCCTTGGTCAGGAAGCCGTGCGCCTTGTCGCTCTTGGCCGCCTGCGAGAGCAGCCGGAAGAGGGCGAAGAAGATCGGCATCTGCAGCAGGATCGGCAGGCAGGACGCGAACGGGTTGGTGCCCGCCTCGCGGTAGAGCTTCATGGTCTCTTCGGCCAGCTTGTTGCGGTCGTGGCCGTACTTCTTCTGCAGCTCCTTCACCTTGGGCTGCAGCAGCTGCATGTTGCGGCTGGACTTGATCTGCTTGACGAACAGCGGGATCAGGGCAGCGCGGATGACTAGCGTGAGCCCGATGATCGAGAGGGCCCAGGACAGGCCGCCGTCAGCGTCGAGGCCGAGCACCGTGAACAGCTTGTGCCACCCGAGCAGCACCGCCGAGATGATGTAGTACAGCGGCACCATGATGAAGTGGCCGATGTCGCCGATGAAACCCACGAGTCAGGCTCCTAGTTGGGAGTCGGAACCGCCGGCGGTCGCCGGCAGGAGTGCTGAGTCGCTCCGGGCCGGGGCCTCGGTGCGGGCGGGGGAGTGGTCGTGCCGGGGCGGCACGTGGTCGACCCCGCCGGGCGACCAGGGGTGGCAGCGCAGCAGACGCCGTGCGGCGAGCCAGCTGCCCTTGATCGCACCGTGCACCCGCAGCGCCTCGACGGCGTACGCGGAGCAGGAGGGGTAGTACCGGCAGGTCGGGCCCAGGTACGGGCTGATCACCAGCTGGTAGCCGCGCACCAGCCCGATCAGCAGCCACTTCATCGGGCCTCCCCGGGCTGGACGACGCGCTCGGTCACGCGTTGCAGACAACGCTCGAGGTCCGCCACCAGTTCCGTGTACGACGCCAGGGCGGCCGCCGGCTGGGCGCGCACCACGAGCAGCGAGCCGGGCGGCAGCACCGCGAGTCGTTCGCGCACCGCGTGCCGCAGCCGCCGCTTGGTGCGGTTGCGCACGACGGCGTTGCCGACGGCCTTGCTCACAACGAAGCCGACCCGCGCAGCGGGCAGCGTCGGACCTGCGGGGGACGAGGTTCCGGACATGCCGACGACCTGTTGCTCCGGGGGGAGCAACAGGTGCGTGACGACGGTGCGGGCACCGGCTCGATGGCCCCGTCGGCTGGCGGCCCGGAATCCTTCTGGGTCCGTCAGCCGGTTGCCGGCGGCGAGCATCGGTCAGCCCCGCGGGTTCCGCTGAGCGGACACCCCCGGACCTGCCCGGCCTCAGACAGCGAGGCTCGAGCGGCCCTTCCGGCGGCGGTTCGCCAGGATCGCGCGGCCCGCGCGGGTGCGCATCCGCAGTCGGAAGCCGTGCGTCTTGTGACGACGACGGTTGTTCGGCTGGTACGTCCGCTTGCTCACGAATCGGCCTCTCAGGTGCAGGATCGGGAAGGGTCGCGCGGCAGCCTGCGAGCGACTCCGATCAGGAGCCGTGAGGCACGTCGGCCGGCACCGCGCAGCCACGAGGTCCGATCCCTGCAGCTGCTGCGCACCTGCGAGGAGGGATGATTCGTGGACATGCGGCACCGGTCGACCCCGGTTGACCAATCAACGGTACGCGGAGGCCGGATCGGGGGTCAAACCGGCGCGCCTCCCCGTCGTACCGGCCCGCGGGCCAGATGATCCGCGCCCGCGAGTGCCGACCACGGTGCATCGATTTCCGCAGGTGCCTGCGAAACCTGTGGATAGCGGGTTGATCCACAGGCCGGTCGCCCGTTAGGTTCGACTACTCCGGGTTTCCCCGCCGGTCCCGAAAGTCCCCGACGACCTCACTCGTCAGCCGTGCCACTGTCACCGTCTCGGTGCCTCTGACCTGCGCAAACGAGGTCTGATGGATGGTTCGGGCGGCCTCGGTCGAGCATCGTCACGTCGATGATGCAATTGTTCACAACCTGTGGACAAAGTTGTGGAGCCAGACCGGGCCCCGACCACAGACAGACAACAGCGAGAGGTGTGAGGCGTGACCGGCAACCCCGATCAGCCCCCGAACCCGACCACCGACGGCAGCGCCCCCGAGGCACCCATCGCCCGCCTCGAGCGGGAGTGGGCCGCCGTCGTCGGCGACCTGCAGGCCCACCAGCGGGCCTGGCTCCAGGCCAGCAAGCCGGTGACCCTGCACGGCACCACCGCGATCGTGGCCGTGCCCGACGACTTCACCCGCAAGCGTCTGGAGGGCCGGCTGCGCGGCCAGCTCGAGGACACCCTCACCGAGCGCTTCGGCCACGAGGTCCAGCTCGCGGTCACCGTCGACAGCTCTCTGCAGCACGAGCCGGTCACCGAGCCGGGCTTCCCCGCGGAGCGCTACGACGACGGTCCCTCCTACGAGCAGCCCTCCTTCGAGCAGCCGGCACCGGTCGACCTCACGAATGTCGACATGCCGACAAGTCCACAGATCGATTCGTCGACGTACGACGCCCCGCGCACCGCACCCGCCTTCGACGACGGCTACGCGAGCACCGACCGCCCGGCCGTGCTGCCCGCGCCCGGCGCCAGCCCGCCGGCGAGCGGTGAGTCGCGGCTCAACCCGAAGTACACCTTCGAGACCTTCGTCATCGGCTCCTCCAACCGCTTCCCCCACGCCGCCGCCGTCGCGGTGAGCGAGGCGCCCGGCCGCAGCTACAACCCGCTGCTGGTCTACGGCGAGTCCGGCCTGGGCAAGACGCACCTCCTGCACGCGATCGGCCACTACGTGCGCACGATCTACGCCGGCTCCAAGGTGCGCTACGTCTCCAGCGAGGAGTTCACCAACGAGTTCATCAACGCGATCCGCGACGACCGGCAGGACCGGTTCAAGCGGAAGTACCGCGAGGTGGACGTGCTCCTCATCGACGACATCCAGTTCCTGGCGGGCAAGACCCAGACCCAGGAGGAGTTCTTCCACACGTTCAACACCCTCCACAACGCCAACAAGCAGATCGTGCTGACGTCCGACCGTCCGCCCAAGCTGCTCGAGGCGTTGGAGGACCGGCTGCGCAACCGGTTCGAGTGGGGCCTGATCACCGACGTGCAGGCGCCGGACCTCGAGACCCGGATCGCGATCCTGCGCAAGAAGGCCGCGATGGACCGCCTCACGGCGCCGTCCGACGTGCTCGAGTTCATCGCCAGCAAGATCCAGACCAACATCCGCGAGCTGGAGGGCGCGCTGATCCGGGTGACCGCCTTCGCCAACCTCAACCGCCAGGACGTCGACATGACCCTGGCCGAGATCGTGCTGAAGGACCTGATCCCCGAGGGCGGCGAGCCGGAGATCACCGCGCCACTGATCATCGCGCAGACGGCGGCCTACTTCGGGCTCTCGATCGAGGAGCTCACCGGCCCGAGCCGCGGTCGCCACCTGGTCATGGCCCGGCAGATCGCGATGTACCTGTGCCGCGAGCTCACCGGGCTCTCGCTGCCGAAGATCGGCGCGCAGTTCGGCAACCGCGACCACACGACGGTGATGTACGCCGAGCGGAAGATCAACCAGCTGCTCGGTGAGCGCCGCGCCGTCTTCAACCAGGTCAGCGAGCTCACCAACCGCGTGAAGATGCAGGCCCGGCAGGTCTGAGGGCCACGGATTCCTGTCGTTCGAGCCTGTGGACAACCACGTCCGAATTGTGCGAACTACACGGGGAGGATTCCGTGGAGTCCACAGGCCGGTGCTCCACACGACGCCGGTCATCCCCACGAGCGGGTAGTTCGTCCCGGGCTCTCCCCACAGGTCATCCACCGGCCCCACGGCCGCTGACCTGCGCAAACGGTGGTTCTCCACAGTTTCCACCGAACCTATGACCACTCCCTACCGACGTACGGATCGATCTTCCGCGGAACTCCTCACGACCCCCGACCTGTGGATCGACCACCCTCGGCGCGTTCCTGTCACCACCCCGGCGAACCACACGAGCCGACAGGCAGTGCCGCGCTCAGGAGCGACGTGGCAGGATGCAACCCCACCCGCGTGCACGCTCCGCTGACCACACGGTCGCCGAGCGCCGCCCACCCCGACCCAGATGAGGTACGACGAACGTGAAGTTCCGTGTCGACCGCGATGTCCTTGCCGACGCCGTGGCGTGGGCCGCGCGCAGCCTGCCGGTCCGTCCGAGTGCCCCCGTCCTCGCCGGCCTGCTGATCGAGGCCAGTGACGAGGGCCTGATCCTCTCGACGTTCGACTACGAGACCTCCGCCCGCGCCACGCTCAGCGCCGAGGTCCACGACGAGGGCAAGGCCCTGGTCAGCGGCCGGCTCCTCGCCGACATCTGCCGCAGCCTGCCGAACAAGCCCGTCGAGCTCACCCTCGACGGTGCCCGCGTCTCGCTGACCTGCGGCTCCTCGCGCTTCTCGCTGCAGACGATGCCGGTCGAGGACTACCCGACGATCCCCGAGATGCCGGCCGCGACCGGCACCGTGCCGAGCGACGTCTTCGCGCACGCGGTCGCCCAGGCGGTCACCGCCGCCGGCCGCGACGACATGCTCCCGGTGCTGACCGGTGTCCGGATCGAGATCGAGGGCGACACCATCGCCCTGCTCGCCACCGACCGCTTCCGCCTCTCGCAGCGTGAGCTCACCTGGAACCCCGGCACCCCCGACGCGACCCTCGCCGCGCTCGTCCCCGCGAAGGTCCTCGGCGACACCGCGAAGTCGCTGACCGCCGGCCCGGAGGTCACCATCGCGCTGTCCGCGTCGGGCTCCGGCGACGGCATCATCGGCTTCGAGGGCACCGGCCCCGGCGGCGTGCGTCGTACGACGACCCGGCTCCTCGACGGCGAGTTCCCCAAGGTCCGCAGCCTCTTCCCGAGCGAGAAGCTCACCGTCGCGAAGATCGACCGCGCCGAGCTCATCGAGTCGGTCAAGCGCGTCTCGCTCGTCGCGGACCGCAACACCGCGGTCCAGCTGAGCTTCCGCGACGGCGCCCTGGTCCTCGACGCCGGCTCCGGCGACGACGCCCAGGCCTCGGAGTCGGTCGCCGCGCAGATCGAGGGCGACGACCTGGTGACCGGCTTCAACCCGACCTTCCTCCTCGACGGGCTTGGTGCCATCGACGAGGCTGTGGTGGAGCTGGCGTTCACGCAGGCGTCGAAGCCGGTCGTCATCAGCGGCACTGCCGACGAGTCCGCCCAGGACGACGGTGGCTCGTTCCGCTACCTGCTGATGCCGCGCCGCCTGCTCAGCTGACACATCCCACCCGCAGCGACCTGAAGGGACTCCCTCGGATGCACATCGGACTGGTCGGACTCGGCAAGATGGGTGGCAACATGCGCACCCGCCTGCGCAACGGCGGCCACACGGTCGTCGGCTACGACCGCAACCCGGACCTGGCCGACGTCGACAGCCTCGCGGCGATGGTCGAGGCGCTCCCGGCGCCGAAGGTCGTCTGGGTGATGGTGCCCGCGGGCGAGCCCACCCGTTCGACGATCGCCGACCTCAAGGAGCTCCTCGGCGAGGGCGACCTGGTCGTCGACGGCGGCAACTCGAAGTACACCGACGACGCGATCAACGCGGCCTCGCTCGCCGAGAAGGGCATCGGCTTCGTCGACTGCGGCGTCTCCGGCGGCGTCTGGGGCCTGCAGAACGGCTACGCGCTCATGTACGGCGGCGCGGCCGAGGACATCGCGAAGGTGCAGCCCGCGTTCGACACCCTCAAGCCCGAGGAGGGCGGTGCCGTCCACGCCGGTCCGACGCCCGGCGCCGGCCACTTCGCGAAGATGGTCCACAACGGCATCGAGTACGCCATGATGCAGTCCTACGCCGAGGGCTGGGAGCTGCTCGAGAAGGTCGACATCGTCGAGAACGTCCCCGCGATCTTCGAGTCGTGGCGCCACGGAACGGTCATCCGCTCGTGGCTGCTGGACCTGCTCACCGAGGCGATCGAGGACGACGAGCACCTCGACGCGCTGCGCGGCTACGCCGACGACTCGGGCGAGGGCCGGTGGACCGTGCAGGCCGCGATCGACAACGCGGTGCCGATGCACGTCATCGCCGCCTCGCTCTTCGCCCGCTTCACCTCGCGCCAGGACGACAGCCCGGCGATGAAGGCGATCGCCGCGATGCGCAACCAGTTCGGCGGCCACGCCGTGCACACGGACCCGCCTCCGGGCGGCGAGGCCAACCCCGACGCCTGAGGCTTCCGGTCGTCGAGCAGGTTGCGCGGCAACCGTCACGAGGCGCCCGAGCGAAGAGAGGGACAATGGTGTCGTGCACGTCGCCCACCTGACCCTCCACGACTTCCGGTCGTACGCCGACGTGGACGTCGCGCTCGAACCGGGCGTGACGGCCTTCGTGGGCAGCAACGGCCAGGGGAAGACCAACCTGGTCGAGGCGATCGACTACCTCTCGCGGCTCTCGTCGCACCGCGTGGCCACGGACGCCCCGCTCATCCGGGCCGGCGCCGAGCAGGCGATCGTGCGGGCGGCGGTCGTCCGCGACGGCCGGACCGCGGTCCTCGAGGTCGAGCTCAACCCCGGCCGCGCCAACCGGGCACGGGTCAACCGCTCGCCGCTGCCGCGGGTGCGCGAGCTCGCCGGCCTGGTCCGCACGGTCGTGTTCAGCCCCGAGGACCTCGCCCTGGTCAAGGGCGACCCGTCGCAGCGGCGCCGCTTCCTCGACGACCTGCTCGTGCTCCGGACCCCGCGCTACGCCGGCGTCATCGCCGACCACGAGCGGGTGCTGCGCCAGCGCAACACCCTCCTCAAGACCCTGTACGCCGCCCGCGGCTCCTCCCGCGACGCGGCGCTCGCGACGTTGTCGGTGTGGGACGACCACCTGGTCACCACCGGGACCGAGCTGCTGCTGGCCCGCCAGCGGCTGGTGACCGACCTGGCGCCGTACCTGGGGAAGGCGTACGAGGCGGTCGCGCGGGGCGCCAGCCGCGACGACGCCCGGATCGAGTACTCCGCGACCGTTCCCGCCCTGGTGGTCGAGGAGGTTGCGCAGCAACCGTCACGAGACCCCCGCAACCCCCTCGCCGAAGCCTTCCGCGAGGAGCTCGCCCGCCGCCAGTCCGAGGAGATCCAGCGTGGCGTGACCCTCGTCGGCCCCCACCGCGACGACCTCCTGCTGACCCTTGGCCCGGGCGACGAGCACCGCCTGCCGGTGAAGGGGTACGCCAGCCACGGCGAGTCGTGGTCCTTCGCGCTGGCGCTGCGGCTGGCGTCGTACGACCTGCTGCGGGCCGACGGCGACGACCCGATCCTGATCCTCGACGACGTCTTCGCCGAGCTCGACGCCGACCGTCGCGAGCAGCTCGCGGCGCTCGTCGCCGGTGCCGAGCAGGTCCTGGTGACCGCGGCCGTCGCCGCCGATGTCCCCGACGCGTTGCGGGGTGCGACCTTCCACGTGGCGGCCGGCGAGGTGACCCGTGCCTGACCCGGACGACGAGACGACGGAGGGCGCCACCCCCGTGGCGCCCGAGGCGGCCGAGGAGGAGCACCGCGCCGACGGGCTCGACCTCGCCCGCTCACTCACCCTCGGCACCGCCGCCGCGGGTACGACGCCCGCCCGCCGCCGTCTCCCGCGCAGCTCCGACGGCCGCCCTGCCGGGACCGGCTTCCGCAGCCGCGGCCGGTCGGGCGAGGCGCAGTTCTCCGGGGCCCGGCCCGACGGCCGCGACCCGCAGGGCCTCGGGGCCGAGGTCGACAAGCTCGTCGGCGCCCGCGGCTGGGCGCTCGACCTCCAGGTCCGCGGCGTGTTCGGGCGGTGGACGGAGATCGTCGGCGACGAGATCGGCGCCCACTCGACGCCCGAGACGCTGACCGACGGGACCCTCGTCGTCCGTACCGACTCGACGGCCTGGGCCACCCAGCTGAAGCTGTTCGCGGCGACCCTCGTGCAGCGGCTCAACGCGGAGCTCGGTGACGGGACGGTGACCCTCGTCGAGGTCCTCGGACCGCACGCGCCGTCGTGGAAGCACGGCCGGCGTGGGCTCCGCGACGGGCGCGGGCCGCGGGACACCTACGGCTGAGCCAGGACTGAGCGCGGAGCGTCCTCTCTTTTGACCCTTCCCGGGGTGCCGATCTCGCTACGATGACGGACTGTTCGATGACCCGTTCGTCCGACGTGGCCCCCATGACCACGCGCCCGGCAAGGAGACCGACATGAGCAACTACCAGCCTCCGGCACCGCCCCCGCCCCCCGGTGGCGGTGGCTACGGTGCCCCGCCTCCCGCCGGTCCTCCGGGAGGCGGCTACGGCGGTCCGCCCGCCGGTGGCGGCTTCGGTGGCCCGCCGGCCGGTGCGCAGCCGTGGGACGTCGGCTCGGCCGTCGGCTACGGCTGGGCGAAGTTCCAGCAGAACATGGGCCAGATGATCCTGGCGTCGCTGGCGATCTTCGCGGGCGCCGTGGTCATCGGTCTGCTCTACCTCTTCGCGATCGTGCCGCTGAGCTCGGCCGACGCGGAGTACAACGCCCGCACCGGCACCTACACCTACGACGACGGCTGGCCGTTCGTCCTCACGTTCCTGATCTCGGCCTTCGTCGGTGTCTTGTTCTTCATCTACGCGCAGGTCATCGGCGCCGGCCTGATCCGTGAGGCGCTGGGTGTCACCGAGGGCCGCCCGTTCACCACCGCCGGGGTCTTCAAGTTCCAGAACATCGGCAACGTGATCGTCACCGCCCTGCTGGTCGGCGCCGGGACGTTCATCGGCTACCTGCTGTGCTTCATCCCCGGCATCATCTTCGCGTTCCTGTCGATGTACTCGCTGTTCTTCGTCGTCGACAAGAACCTCTCGCCGGTCGACGCGATCAAGGCCAGCATCGACCTGACCAAGAACAACGTCGGCTCGGCGATCATCTGGTACCTCGTCGCCGTCGTGATCATCTTCGTCGGCGAGCTCGCCTGCTTCGTCGGCCTGCTGGCGGCCATCCCGGTCGTCCTGGTCGGCTCGGCCTTCACCTACAAGAAGCTGTCGGGCCAGCCGGTCGCCCCCTGACCGCAGCCACCGACGGCAGCAACGACGCCCCTGACCCCACCCGGGGTCAGGGGCGTCGTGCTTTTCCGGATGCCTACGCGCGGCAGGTCTTGGTGACGTACCGGTCGACGTGGTCGAGGGCGTCGCCGACCTGGTCGGCGGCACCCTTCAGGGCGGCGTAGTCGCTCTTCGCCGCCGCCACCAGGTAGGCGCCGACGACCTCCAGGTCGTCCTTGAGCTTCGGGGGTGCGGCGGCGGTGACCCGCACCCAGTCCTTCACCAGGCTCGCTGCGTCCTTCTGGTCGGAGATGTCGGTGAGGTAGACGGCCGTGAGGCTGTCGCACAGCTTCGAGACGTGCGGGGTCGACGGCGTGGGCTGGGCGGGCTTCTGGTCGACCGCCCCGCCACCCGAGGCCGAGCTGGAACCGGAGCCGCCCGACTCGGTGACCTCGGTCGTGCTGCCGGAGGAGAAGGTGCACCCGGAGAGGAGCGCGCCGGCGAGGGCCGGGGCGATCCACGCCAGGGATCGGCGGGGCGTCACAGGAGACCTCCGAGTCCGAGGGCCTTCAGGTCGAGGGCGGTCGGGCTCGGGACGCCCGGTGCCCCGCTCCTGCTGGCCGCGAGGAGCGCGCTCTGCAGCTCGACGATGCATCCGCCGAGCTCGTTGTGGGCGAGCGCCTTCGAGTACGGCGCCAGCGCGGCCGCGAGCTTGGTCTCGGCCTCGAGGAACTGGGTCCGGTAGGGGCCGTAGAGCGGCCCGACGACGTCCAGCCCCTTGGCGAAGAGCGTGCCCAGGCTGGTGATCAGCGGGTTCAGGATCGGCGCGACGACCGGCTCGATGGTCGGGTACTCGGCGAGGATCGGCCCGAGCAGCTGCAGCTCGGGCTGGTACGCCGAGGCCAGGGCGAAGGCCTCCGCGGAGAACGGGCCGAAGAGCGGTGCGAAGGGCACCAGCGACTGCAGGCCTCCCCTCGGGGGGTCCTCGCTGAGCTTGACCGGGCAGGGCGGGAGGGCCCGTCCCGCGGGGTCCTCGCCGCCGGGCGACCCGGTGGGCGGTGCCGGGGTCGGTCCCTTGCCACCGGGCGACGCGGGTCCGCCCGTGCCGCCGGTCCCGCCCGTGCCGGTGGGTACGCCGGGACCGGGCGCTGCGCCGGGCAGGGGGATCCCGCCGTCGCCGAGCGGGATGGAGCCGGTGGCGTCCACGGGCACGGCCGGGATCACGTTGGGGTCGAGGGCGCCGGCGGGGACCCCGGCGGGAGCGGGTGCGCCCGTCGCGTCGGCGGTGGTGGTGCTGGCGACCACGTCGTCGACCTGGACCGCGGCGGCGCCGATCACGACGACGTCGACGAACAGGAAGCCGATCGCGAGCTTGCGGATGAGCGGGAGGTTCATGCCGCGGCCGCCTTCCGTGCGCGACGCTCCAGGATCCGGGTGCCGACGATCAGGCCGACCGCCAGGACGGCGAGGCCGATGGCGGTCGCCGTCAGCGGGCCGGAGACCTGCCACTCCTTGTGGCGTTGGGTGACCGTGCGAGTGCCCGGGGCGCCGGCCGACACCGAGCCGGCGTCGGTCGCGGCCAGGGGTGCGCCCGGGGTGATCGGCGCACCGGGCGTGCCCGCGAGCGGGTCGCCGGCCGCCGGTGCCTGGCCGGGAGCCGGAGCCTCACCGGGCTCGACCGCACCGGGCTGGGCGCCGCTGCCGGAGCCCTGCGACGTCGTACCGGGCTGGCCGGTGGAGCCGGTGCCGGAGCCGCCCGAGCCGCCCGAGCCGCTCGAGCCGGCCGGGACGAAGACGCCCTCGAGGTGCCACTTGCCGGTGAACTTGTCGAACGGGCCGCCCTGCACCTGGCTCGCCCAGTCGAGGGTGAAGCGACCGGTGGCGCGGTCGTAGGTGCCGGTCGCGAGCGTGGTGTTGCCGGGGGTCGAGCCGTCGGGCTTGGGCGCGCCCTGGTTGAAGTACTGCTTGTTCCAGCTCACCGTGAACGCCCGCAGGTCGGCGGTGAGGCGGTTGCCGCGCAGCGTGACGCTGGGGACCGGCACGGACCGGCCGGTCTGCGGCTCCTTGCCGGCGGTCGCGGTGGCGAACGCGGTGCCGTAGTACTGCGCCCGTGCGGTGATCCGGCCCGCGCGCGCGTTGCCGGACGAGTCGAAGGCCGGCTTCGGGGCGGGCTGGTAGCCGACGGTGCTGAGGCCGCCGTCCGTGCCCGCGCCGAGCGGCGTGAAGGACTGGTCGCTGCAGGGCGAGTCCGCGTTGGACATGTAGGGACCGTTGGTCGTGCCGCTCGGCAGGATCATCCGCAGGTAGGTGCCCGAGATCCGGCCGCCGGTGCAGGTGCCCGGCGCGAGCCGGAAGACACCGGAGAGGCGGGTCGCGCTGTCGGCCTGCGAGGTCGGCGCGACCGCGGTCGAGAGCGGCACGAGGCTGCCGAGGAGGAGTGCCGCCAGCAGGGCCGGCGACCAGCGGCGGGAGCGCGCGCTGCGCAGTGTGTACATCGTCATGGCGTCGTTTCTGTCGGGGCGGGAGCAGCCCGAGGAGGGAACACTATAAAGTGTAGTGAACTAGTCGATAATAAGGAACAGAAGGGCGGCGATGTCATGGGGACGCGCAGGTCGTCGGCGCGGATGGTCGCGCTCGCAGTGCTCGGGCTGGGGCTGGTCCTGGCCCCCGCCGTCTTCGGCATGTTCCAGCGAGCGCCCCTCGGCGCCGAGATGATCCGGGACTTCAAGCCCTTCATGACCGAGGAGCGGCTCGCCGGCTTCCAGGGCCACCTGGCCGGGATCGACGCGGCGGTGCAGGAGATCGACCCCCTCGTCGAGGCCCGCCCCGGGATCGACAGCCCGGCCTACGCGACGTTCAGCAGCGACTGGCCCGAGATCCACACCACCATGACCTCGCTCATGGACGACGTCGCCGCGAACCGTGAGGGCTACGAGGCGGTCGCGTCCTTGCCGGACTTCCGCCTGTTCCCCTGGTTCTTCGTGGTGCCGGGCGTGGTCATCCTCCTGCTCGCCGGGTACGGCGCCGTGCGCGGCCTGGACGCGCGCTGGATCCGGTGGCCGATCGCCGCGCTCGGCATCGCCCTCGTCGTGCTGCCGTTCGCGGTCGGGATGTTCGACAAGGCCCCGCGCGGTGCGGCGATGATGGGCGCCTTCGAGACGATCGAGACCACCCAGAACGTGGCCCGCATCCAGGGCTACTTCGCCACGATGGCGGCGGGCCAGGGCGCGATCCGGCTGGACATCGCTCCCGAGCTGGCCCGCGCCGGCGTACCCCATCCGGCGACCGAGGAGCTCGACGCCGAGTGGATCCGCATCCTCAACGACATGACGCCGATGATCGGCGCGATGAGCGACAGCGTGGACAACTACCAGGCCGTCGCCGCGCTGCCCAGTTTCCGGCTCTTCCCGTGGTTCTTCCTCGCCCCGGGTGCCCTCCTCGTCCTGATCGCCCTTGCTCCCCGAAGGAATCCCCGAAAGGCACAGCCATGAAGCTCTCCCTCCGATCGACCCGGCTCCTCGCCGTCACGCCGCTCCTCGCCGCCGCCCTCACCGGGTGCGGCTCGTCCGACGACGAGAAGGAGGCCGCGGGCGAGCCGCTGGTCGGCACCTTCAAGCTCGATCCCGGGCACTGCGACGCGAAGGGCGCGACCGGTTCGTACTTCCGGATGATCCAGCCGGGAGGGACCGTCGAGAAGGGCGGCTACTTCCTCAACCCCGACTCGAAGTGCCCCGACCAGTCCTTCTCCGTCGCGGTGGCGGGCTCGGACGGCGGCCTGAGGACGGGCGAGTTCCAGCCGGGCCCCGACCCGGCGTTCAACAAGCGCGGCGACGCGCTGGCGGCGCAGATCACCAAGCCCGGCACCTTCACCGCGATCAAGTTCGCGATCTCGACCCCGTCGGTCGACCCGGGCACGGGAGAGAAGCTCCCGAAGCCCGAGATCCGCAACGACGACGGTGAGCTGTCCGGCCAGCTGACGGCGTGGACGGCCGGGTGGAACAACCTCTACTTCAACCAGGGCTCGCCGAAGCCCGACGGCTCGACGAAGGGCCTGACGACGCCGGTCTCGGGCACCTACGACGAGGAGTCGGGCCACTTCGAGCTGACCTGGTCGAGCACCATCGCCGGCGGCCCGTTCGACCGCTTCAGCGGCTACTGGCACCTCGAGGGCACCTTCGTCCCGGCGACCTAGGCGCGGGTGCGTGGCGGGATCACGCGTCAGTGCCACGAAAGCCCAATCACCTTAAAGTCGCCTAAATTAATATGGTTAGATCTAGCCATCGTCTGTAAGGGCATCGCGGTCCACGTGGCCGTCGATGGGGAGGCAGTCGAGAACTGCTGGACATGTGTGGCGTGAATCGACGTCGGACCGACCTTGGGAGAGCGGTCCGGCCCTGCTCGGGTGCAAAGCAGGGGTCGGTGCCCCACGACGCCGTACGTGTCCACCCCTCGACGTGAGCCGTACGGGTCACGTCAACGCACCTACAGAGGAAGGCACACACAGCCATGCACAGGAAGAACCGCGTCGTCCGCGGGGTCGCCGCCGGCCTGCTGAGTCTCGGTCTGCTGACCGCGACCACCGGCCCCGTCGCCGCCGACGACACGAACGGAACGGGTGGCCTGCCGCTACCGGACCTCCCACTGGGTGGTGGCGGCCTGCAGCTCCCGGGCCTCGACGAGCTCGCCGGCGAGGGTCTCTCGCTGCCGAGCCTCGACCTGCTGGACGGCGGTCTCGGCGGGGGCCTCGGTGGGGGTGACGGCGACGGTGGTGCCCTGGGCCAGCTCGGCGACCTGCCGATCAGTGCCGAGTGGCTCGTCAACACCCTGAGCAACGCGACCAGCATCGGGAAGGTCAAGAACAACACGGTGCCCGGCGCGATCGAGCGCCGCGACAAGGCGACGGCCGCGTGGAAGGCCGCTGTCGCGAAGTACAAGTCGGGCAAGGGTCCGCAGCCCGACCCGCTGGCGAAGCCTGAGTACACCGTGGTGTGGTCGGCCAAGCAGAACGCCGCCGACATCAACGCGGACGTCATCAGCAAGTTCGTCCAGAACGCGACCATCAACCCGCAGGGTCTGCTCGACCTGCTGAACCCGCAGTTCCTCCCCGGCCTCGACGGCTTCCAGGTCATCGACAGCCGTGCCAAGAACCTCGACGGCACGGACAACCCGGACTACGCCCGGGTGGTCAACTTCGTGCAGCTGCCGCTGCCGTGGGGCCTGGAGAACGAGTCGCACCACATGCAGTACGAGTGGAACGACGGCGACCCGATCCTCGCCGGCGGCCTGTTCACGGGTACGACGCACGTCCTCGACGCGAAGGACATCCCGAACCTGAAGCTGCTCAACGAGATCCCGGTGACCTCGACGCCGGGCGGCTCGATCGCCGACGCGTACGAGAACGGTCCGGGTGGCCGCTTCTACCTGACCCTGATGGGTGGCCCGCTGGCCAACTTCGGCGGCTCCCCGGGTGAGATCGTGACCTTCAAGCCGGACCCGGTCCGGGGTGTCGTGGTCGAGTCCGAGTCGCCGGCCGGTGGTCCGCTCGGGGCCAACCCGAACGGCATCAAGGAGCCCTGCAACCTGCGCGAGGCCCGCCCGCTCGGCACCTGCGCCAACCCGCACGGCATCCAGTTCCGCAACGACCTCGGCGTCGGCATCACCTCGGACTACGCCGAGCCGCGCGAGATCGTGCTCGACCCGGTCAAGACGATCGACAAGTACGCCTTCCGGCCGACCGTCCGCACCTGGGACAACACGGGTGCCAACGCCGGCAAGCCGAAGCTGGTCGGTGTCGCCCACGTCCCGAACGGTCCGACCGAGCCCGCTCAGCGGGCCCACGAGCAGTACGGGATCATGGAGGCCGCCAAGACCTGGCCCAACGCCGACCGGTACAAGAAGGGCCTGAGCTCGAAGGGTGCCTTCTTCGGCTCGATGTGCGGTGGCGGTGTTTTCTTCGTCCCCGACCTGACCAAGGCCAAGGGCGACTTCTCCGACCAGATCGTCCAGGTCTGGAACGACGGTCTCTCGATCGTGCGGACCGCCGACGGACGCAAGTACGACGAGCCCGGCGGCTGCGCCGGTGGTGCCTGGCACCAGGTCTCGCCGAACAACCGGCTGCTCTTCCGCGCCGTCCAGGGCCGCAACCCCGGCTCGGACAACTACTTCGACGAGGGCGCGGCGAAGATCGTCTACGACATCGACATCTCGCCGGTCATCGAGAGCGCCGCGGACGGCAAGGTCGACTGCGACCTGTCGCGAGGCATCCACAACGGGACCCTGGACATCTCCGGGATCCGGCTGTGGAACAAGTTGGCCCAGGGCGAGACGGTCGCGGACTGCCCGCGCTTCGTCTCCGCCCTGCCCGTGGCCGACGTGACGACGGGTGGCCCGCACTGGGGCGCCCTCGACAACCACACCGTCGACCAGTGGGGCACGCCGTGGCGCCTGCAGTTCTCCGACTACTTCGTCTCCCGCACGGGCGTCGACGGTGACCACCGGCTCTACAACGTGAACATCTCGCCGTCGGGCAAGCTCAGCTACGACGACTCGTTCCGTGACGAGAAGACCGGCGGTCTCGGCGTCAACTTCAACCGGCGCAACTGGCCGGGCAACCCGGATGCGGGCTTCTACAAGCCGCACTCGGAGCTGTGGGTGACGCCGCCGGGGATCTCCAGCCCCAACGCGTCCGGCAAGGATCTGGCCTACCGGGACTACCGTTGATCCAACGGCTGTTCGTCGTCGTCGCGGTCGTCGCGCTGTCTGCCCTGCTGGGCAGCGGCGCGGCGCCCGCGGCGGCGCACCCCAACGCAATCCAGTCCACCCCCGAGGCCGGTTCCGTCGCCCCGGAGTCGCCGAAGGCGATCTCCATCGCGCTCAGCGAGCCGGCGGTCGCCCGCGGCTCGACCTTCGAGGTCACCGGCCCCGGCGGCAAGGCGGTGGCCACCGGCCCCGTCACCGAGAAGGCGAACGGGCAGATCCTGTCCGTCGTCCCCCGCAAGCCGCTGCCCAGCGCGGTCTACACCGTGCGCTGGTCGGCCCTCGGCGACGACGGGCACGTCGTCTCCGGGTCCTTCCGCTTCGGCGTCGCCGACGAGAAGGGCGACGACCCGCCCGGGGCCGCCGACCTGACCGGCGGCGGCCAACGACCCGACAGCAGCGCGGCCGGCGACAGCGTCATCCGCTGGACCGGCCGCTGGGCCGGGATCCTGGTCGCCTCCGTCCTGTTCGCGGGCCTCCTGCTCCTGCACCGCCTGCGCCGCGCGGACGAGATCACGCCCGCCGCGGAGTCGAGGATCCTGCGCTTCGCGCCGACGGCCTGGCTGGTCACCGGGCTCGCCGCCGTCGCCGGAGCGCTCACCTCGGCCACGGCCGGCGCCGCGGGCTCGTTCGACCTCGGCCTGCTGACCGACTCGGCCACCGGCCGGGCGGATCTCGCGCGGCTCGCGTTCGTCGGCGTGGCCTCGGTCGCGCTGCTCGTCGTACGACGCCGGCGCCGGGTGCGTCCGTGGGTCGGCCTGGTCGCCGCGGGCGGAGTCCTCGCCAGCTATGCGTTCTCCGGCCACGTGCTCACCGAGCCGTCGGTGCCCTACCTGCTGGCCGTCGTCGTCCACGTGCTCGCCGCCGGCCTGTGGCTCGGCGGGTTGGGCGCGGTGGCGCTCGCCGCGCGCGTCGGCGGCGTACCTGTTCGTACGGCGCTGCGGCGGTACGCCGCGATCGCGATCGGCGCGCTCGTGGTGGTCGTCCTCACCGGCGTCGTGGCCGCGGTCCGCGAGGTCGCGCACTGGTACTTCCTGACCTGGTCGGGCTACGGGCGCGTCGTGATCGCGAAGGCCGCCCTGGTCGCGGTGATCGCGGGGATCGGCCTGGTCGCGTGGCGCCGATCGCGCGGCGATCGTGAGCCGGGTCCCGGCCGTGCGGTCGGGTTCGAGCTCGTCGTGGGCGTCGTCGTACTCGCCCTCGCCGTCACGCTGGGCGCCCTGGTCCAGGGCCGCGACCGACCGCTGCCGGCCCAGGCCGGGCGGCTCTTCGCCGGACCTGCAGCCGCCACCGCCGTCCTCGAGAGCGGTACCGCGGCCATCGGGCTCGCGCCCGCGCGGGTCGGCGACAACGTCCTCACCGTCTCCCTGCCGCCGGAGAACGCGGCGGCGAAGAAGGTGTCCGTCGAGCTGACCAGCCCCGGTGGCGGCGATCGCGCCCGCACCCTCGAGCTGGCGCAGCACGGGGGACGCACCTGGTCGGCCCCGGTCGACGTCTCGGCGGACGGCCAGTGGCGCGCCGAGGTGACGGTCGACGGGGCATCCGCGCAGGCGGTCGCCCTCGAGGTCGGCGTACCGAAGGCACCCGGCTCGACCCCGGTCGAGGTGGTCGCCGTGGCCGACCTCAGCGGACCGGCGGCCGAGCGCTGCCGGGCGCACGTCATCGGCGTCCAGATGGCGCTGGCCAGGGTCAACGCCGACGGCGGCATCGACGGCGGGCGCAAGGTGGCCCTGCTGACGCTCGACAGCGGTGGCACCGAGGAGGGCGCGAAGAAGGCGGTCGCCCGGGCCCTGCGGGCCGGCGGCGTCGCCTCCGCGGGCACCTGCGGGGGCGGTGGCTCGGCCGCGGTCGAGGCGCTGGCCGAGGCCGGTCTCCCCGTGGTCGTCGGCGATCCCGCCGTCGACCCCACCGAGACGAAGGGCGTCTACCGCCTGGCGGCCGACCCGTACGCCCAGGGCATCGCCCTCGGCCAGCTGATCCGTGGCCGGGTGCAACCCGCGGGCGTCGCGCCCAAGCCCGTCGTCCGCGCGCTCGTCGAGGACGACCTGCAGGGCAAGCGGCTCCTCGCCGGCCTGCAGGTCGGGCTCTCCCCGGAGGCGACGCCGAAGGACTTCGCCGCCTCGTCGTCGCTGCCGACCCCGGAGGTCCGGCTCCTCGAGCCGGGCTCGCTCGCCGGGCTCGACGACGACGAGCTGACGGGCGTCATCGACGCCCGCCGGACCACGGCGCTGGTCGTGGACCTGCCGCACGCCGGTGGCGACGACGTCGCCGCCATCGAGCGGCTGGGACGGGCGAAGGGCGACAAGGTGCTGACCTCGCCGATCCTGCTGTCGGAGCGGGTCCTGTCCGAGACGGTGGTCCGCGCCTCGGGCGCCCTGGGCCACCTCGGCGCGGTGCAGGGCGTCAGCGAGGTCTCGACCTCGTCGACCGACGCCGTGCTCTACCGGATGGCCGTCCCGCAGCTGTTCCGCGGCGAGCTCGCCTCGCTCGACGGGCTGCGCGGGTACGCCGCCGGCCGCGCCTTGGCCGAGGCCCTCGGGGGCGGCACGTCGGCGGAGGACATCCGCGCCTACCTGGACGCGCCCGGCGTGTTCAGCTCGGCGCTGCTCGCGCCGTGGAGCCGGCGACTGCCGGGGGTCGGCTCGGCGGCCGTCGTACCGCTGCAGCCGCAGTTCCTGGCACCGACGCTCGTCCCGGGCTCCACCGGCGGTGAGCGACAGGACGACTCCTACTTCCCCGAGGGGAACTGGACCGTCACCTCCACCGCACCGCTCGGGCTCGTCCCGGGCATCGGCCAGGGCGCACCCCCCACCGGGTAGCCCACCACCACCAGCCGGGTGGGGCGAGCCCTCGCTCGCCCCGCCCGGCCCCGAAAGGAGAGGTCGAGACATGACCGCCACCGCACCGGAGTCGCTGCTCCGTCGTACCTTCAGCTTCCCGAACCCCGTCAACGAGAAGGCGGCCCGCGTGGTCGCGGGCGGCGTGGTCGCCATCGCCACGTCCGCCCTGCTGCTCGGCCGCCTGGTCAGCACGGACTGGCTGTGGCTGAGCCTGCCGCTGGCGCTGGGCTTCGTGGCCCGGGTGCTCACCGGACCCACGCTCAGCCCCCTCGGTCGCCTCGCCACCGGGGTGGTCGCGCCGCGGCTGGGGGAGCCGAAGCTCGTCCCCGGACCGCCCAAGCGCTTCGCCCAGGCGATCGGCGTCGTGGTCACCGGGGCGGCCACCGTCGCCGTCGCCCTGGGCCAGACCGGCCTCGCGGAGGTCCTGCTGGCGCTGATCATCGTGGCCGCGGGGCTCGAGGCCTTCCTCGCCTTCTGCCTGGGCTGCACGATCTTCGGCTGGCTGATGCGCGCCGGGCTGATCCCGGAGGAGACCTGCGAGGCCTGCAACAACCTGGCGCTGCGCGCCTGACCCACGGGCTCGGGAGGGCGTCCGAAGGGCGCCTCCCGCGTACCGGGGCCCACCCGAACCCCTGTTCGGCGCTCCCATTGCCGTTTCCGTGGCGCTGAGGGCCTGTTTTCCACACCGGTCCTCCCCCGCGGCGGGGCGCGCACGTGTCCTGAGGCCCGTAGCGGGCTAGAATGGGTTATCGGCCGGGAATGCGTCTCCGGGACGCCATGCTCGGCCTTCGCCATGCCATCGGTGATGGCGGACACACCCCGAGCAGAACAGAGGTCACCGCGTGTCGACTGACGACCAGGCCCCCCAGCAGGAGACCCCGCAGGCGACCCCCCACGAGGGGGAGTACGACGCCTCCGCGATCCAGGTCCTCGAGGGTCTCGAGGCCGTCCGCAAGCGCCCCGGCATGTACATCGGCTCCACCGGTGAGCGCGGTCTGCACCACCTGATCTGGGAGATCGTGGACAACGCGGTCGACGAGGCGCTCGCCGGCTACTGCGACACCATCAAGGTCTCGCTCAACGCCGACGGGTCGGTCACCGTCGTCGACAACGGCCGCGGCATCCCCACCGACACCGCGCCCGGCCAGGAGCTGCCGGCCGCGACGCTGGCGCTCACCGTGCTGCACGCCGGCGGCAAGTTCGGCGGCGGCGGCTACAAGGTCTCCGGCGGTCTGCACGGCGTCGGCTCGTCCGTCGTCAACGCGCTCTCCGACCGGCTCCACCTGCAGGTGAAGAACCGCGGCTTCCTGTGGGAGCAGGAGTTCTCCCTGGGCGTCCCGGACTACCCGCTGCGCCAGGTCCGCCCGCTGGAGGACGGCGAGCGCTCCGGCACGACCGTCACCTGGTGGGCCTCGCCGGACATCTTCGAGACGACCGACTACACCCTCGAGACGATCTCCACCCGCTTCCGCGAGATGGCCTTCCTCAACAAGGGCCTGCGGATCGAGCTGGTCGACGCCCGGCCCAAGGCCGAGGAGATCGCCGAGGCGGTCGAGGGCGGCACGGGCGAGGTCGACGGCGTCGCCGACTCCGCGACCGAGATCCACGCCGCCGACGTCGACGGCCACAAGGCGCTCGAGCAGGTCTTCCAGTACGAGCGCGGCCTCGCCGACTACGTCGACTTCCTCAACAAGCGCAAGACGCCGATCAGCCCGGTCATCTCCTACGAGGCCGAGACCGGCGACGACGCGCCCAACCCGATGAGCCTCGAGCTCGCGATGCAGTGGCAGGCGTCGTCGTACAACGAGTCGGTGCACACCTTCGCCAACACCATCAACACGCCGGAGGGCGGCACGCACGAGGAGGGCTTCCGTGCGGCGCTGACCTCGCTGGTCAACCGGTGGGGCGAGGAGTGGGGCCTGATCAAGAAGAAGGAGGACCGGCTGACCGGTGACGACATCCGCGAGGGTCTCACCGCGATCATCAGCCTGAAGATCTCCAACCCGCAGTTCGAGGGCCAGACCAAGGCCAAGCTCGGCAACACCGAGGCCAAGGGCTTCGTGCAGTCGGTCGTCAACGACCAGCTCGGCGCCTGGCTGGAGCAGAACCCCGGCGAGGGCAAGGAGATCATCCGCAAGGCGCAGGCCGCCGCGACCGCGCGGATCGCCGCGCGCAAGGCGCGCGACCTGGCCCGCAACCGCAAGGGCCTGCTCGGCGGGGGAGGCCTGCCGGGCAAGCTGCGCGACTGCAGCTCGCGCAACCCGGAGGAGTGCGAGGTCTTCATCGTCGAGGGTGACTCGGCCGGTGGCTCCGCGGTCATGGGCCGCGACAACAACATCCAGGCGATCCTCCCGATCCGCGGCAAGATCCTCAACGTCGAGAAGGCGCGCATCGACAAGGTGCTGGCCAACCAGGAGGTCCAGGCGATCATCTCGGCGCTCGGCACGGGCGTGCACGAGGAGTTCGACCTGGCCAAGCTGCGCTACCACAAGATCGTGCTGATGGCCGACGCCGACGTCGACGGCCACCACATCAACACGCTGCTGCTGACGCTGCTCTTCCGCTTCATGCGCCCGCTGATCGAGGCCGGCCACGTCTACCTCGCGCAGCCGCCGCTCTACCGGATCAAGTGGAACAAGCCGGCCGAGCACGAGTACGTCTACTCCGACGCCGAGCGCGACGCGGTCATGCGCGACGGGCTCGAGCAGGGCAAGAAGCTGCCCAAGGAGGCCCCGATCCAGCGCTACAAGGGTCTCGGCGAGATGAATGCCGACGAGCTGTGGGAGACCACCCTCGACCCCGACCAGCGCGTGCTGCTCCAGGTCACCCTGGAGGACGCCGCCCAGGCCGACGAGATCTTCTCGATCCTGATGGGGGAGGACGTCGAGCAGCGACGCTCCTTCATCCAGCGCAACGCCAAGGACGTCCGATTCCTCGACATCTGACCGGGGGTCGAGGAGGTCGCGCAGCGACCGTCTCGAGACCTCTGGCCTTGTATCCCCATCTCTACTGATCTTCCTAGACACACGTAGAACAACTCAGAAAGAGCAATCGTGACTGAGACGCAGAGCAACCTCGGCGACGGAACGGGCGGCGGCCGGGTCCAGCCCGTCGACCTGCAGGAGTCGATGAAGCGCTCCTACATCGACTACGCGATGGCGGTCATCGTCGGCCGCGCGCTGCCCGACGTACGCGACGGGCTCAAGCCGGTCCACCGCCGCGTCCTCTACGCCATGTACGACGGCGGCTACCGCCCCGACCGCGGCTTCAACAAGTGCGCGCGCGTCGTCGGCGACGTCATGGGTAACTACCACCCCCACGGCGACTCCGCGATCTACGACACCCTCGTGCGGCTCGCCCAGCCGTGGGTGATGCGCAACCCGCTGGTCGCGGGCCAGGGCAACTTCGGCTCGCCGGGCAACGACCCCGCCGCGGCCATGCGGTACACCGAGTGCCGGATGGCGCCGCTGGCCATGGAGATGGTCCGGGACATCCACGAAGAGACCGTGGACATGGTCCCGAACTACGACGGCAAGACCGAGGAGCCGACGATCCTGCCGGCCCGGTTCCCCAACCTGCTGGTCAACGGCTCGGCCGGCATCGCGGTCGGCATGGCCACCAACATCCCGCCGCACAACCTGCGCGAGGTCGCCGAGGGCGCCGTCTGGGCGCTGGAGCACCCCGACGCCACCCGCGAGGAGCTGCAGGACGCGCTCATCGAGCGGATCAAGGGCCCCGACTTCCCCAACGGCGCGCTGATCGTCGGCCGTGAGGGCATCGAGCAGGCCTACCGCACCGGCCGCGGCTCGATCACCCAGCGCGCGATCATCGAGGTCGACGAGGACAAGAACGGCCGGACCGTCCTGGCCATCACCGACCTGCCCTACATGGTCAACCCCGACAACCTGCTGGTGAAGATCGCCGAGCTGGCCGACGCCGGCAAGGTGCAGGGCATCAGCGACGTCCGCAACGAGACGTCCTCGCGGGTGGGCCAGCGGATCATCATCGTGCTCAAGCGCGACGCCGTGGCCCGGGTGGTGCTCAACAACCTGCTCAAGCACACCGAGCTGCAGACCAACTTCTCGGCCAACATGCTGGCCCTGGTCGACGGCGTGCCGCGCACGCTCAGCATCGACCAGTTCATCAGCAACTGGGTCGAGCACCAGATCGAGGTCATCCGGCGCCGGACCGAGTTCCGCCTGCGCAAGGCCGAGGAGCGGGCCCACATCCTGCGTGGCCTCGTCAAGGCGCTCGACATGCTCGACGAGGTCATCGCCCTGATCCGGCGCTCGCCCGACGTCGCCGAGGCGCGGGTGGGCCTGATGGAGCTGCTCGACATCGACGAGCTCCAGGCCACCGCGATCCTCGACATGCAGCTGCGCCAGCTCGCAGCCCTGCAGCGCCAGAAGATCATCGACGACCTGGCCGAGCTCGAGCTCGTGATCGCCGACCTCAAGGACATCCTCGCCAACGTCGGCCGCCAGCGGCAGATCGTGATCGACGAGCTGGGGGAGATCGTCGAGAAGTACGGCGACGACCGTCGTACCCAGATCATCGCGGCCTCCGGCGACATGTCGATGGAGGACCTGATCCCCGACGAGGACCAGGTCGTGTCCATCACCCGCGGCGGCTACGCCAAGCGGACCCGCGCCGACCAGTACCGCACGCAGAAGCGCGGCGGGAAGGGCGTGCGCGGCGCGACGCTGCGCGGCGACGACGTGGTCGACCACTTCATCTCGACCACCTCGCACCACTGGCTGCTGTTCTTCACCACGGCCGGGCGGGTCTACCGCACCAAGGTCTACAACCTGCCCGAGGCCTCGCGCGACGCGAAGGGCGGCCACGTCGCCGGCCTGCTGTCGTTCCAGCCGGACGAGTCGATCGCCCAGGTGCTGGCGATCCGCGACTACGACCAGGCGCCGTACCTCGTCCTCGCGACGAAGAAGGGCCTGGTCAAGAAGACCCGCCTCGGCGACTACAACAGCCCCCGCCAGGCCGGCGTCATCGCGATCAACTTCAAGCACGACGACGACGAGCTGATCGGCGCCGAGCTGGTCAACAGCGAGGACGACATCCTGCTGGTGTCGGAGAAGGCGCAGTCGATCCGCTTCCGCGCCAGCGACGAGCAGCTGCGCCCGATGGGCCGGGCCACCGCCGGTGTGACCGGCATGAAGTTCAAGTACGACGACGACGCGGTCCTGTCGATGGCCGTGATCCGCGCCGCCGACGCCGCCCGCGAGGACAGCACCGAGAACGTCCAGTACGTCTTCAGCATCACCGACACCGGCTGGGCGAAGCGGACCCCGATCAAGGAGTACCGCGTCCAGGGCCGCACCGGCACCGGCATCAAGGCGATGCAGCTGGTCGACGAGAAGAAGGGCCGCCTCGTCGGTGCCTTCATCGTCGTCGACGGCGACGAGATCCTCTCGATCACGGCCAGCGGCCAGGTCGTCCGCTCGCCCATCGACGACAACTTCACCCCCAAGGGCCGGATCACCCAGGGCGTGCGCTTCGTGAGCCTGCGCGGCAACGACACGGTCGCCGTGGTGGCCCGCTCCGTGGAGGCCCGGGACGCCGACGAGGAGGCGACGGAATCGCCCGATGAGGCCCCGGATGCCACAATCGGAGGAACGGACGACGGGACGGCCGCCGTGGAGGCACCGCCCGGGGAGAGTGAGAGCTGATGACTGAGCGCGTCGAGGAGACGGCGGTCCGACCGCCGACGGAGGGGCCCATCGGGGCCCCCGTGACCCCGGCGCGCCCGATCCAGGCCGGCCCGTCCGCCGACCCGGCGGCGACCGCGGTCCGCCCGCGCGCCCCCCGCCGGGCCCGGCTGCGGCTCACCCGGATCGACCCCTGGTCGGTCATGAAGACGTCGTTCCTGCTGTCCATCGCGTTCGCGGTCGTCACCGTGGTCTCGGTCGCGATGGTCTGGCAGGTCCTCGGCGCCGCGGGCGTCTGGGAGTCGATCAACTCCACCGTCCAGGAGAGCATCGGCGGCGAGGACGTGGCCGGCTTCAAGATCGAGGACTACCTCGGCACCAGCCGCGTGCTCGGCTTCACGATGCTCGTGGCCGCCATCGACGTCGTACTCATCACGGCGGCGGCGACCCTCGTCGCCTTCCTCTACAACATGTCGGCCGCCCTCCTCGGCGGCGTCGAGATCACCCTCGCCGAGGACAACTGATCCCTCCTCCGCCACCCCGGTGGTCGAGGAGGTTGCGCACGACCCCGGTGGTCGAGGAGGTTGCGCACGACCCCGGTGGTCGAGGAGGTTGCGCACGACCCCGGTGGTCGAGGAGGTTGCGCAGCAACCCAGGTGGTCGAGGAGGTTGCGCAGCAACCGTCACGAGACCCCCGGCCCCACGCACCCGCCCCGTTTTGTCCCTCGCGTAGGCGCTCCGGTAGTGTTCCCTCTCGGCTTGCTGCCGCGGGGCTTCCACCCAGAGCGGCTCGCCACCCGGGCCTATAGCTCAGACGGTTAGAGCACCACACTGATAATGTGGGGGTCAGAGGTTCAAGTCCTCTTAGGCCCACCGGAAAGCCCCGGCCGCGTCACGCGGACCGGGGCTTCTTTGGAAGAACGGGAGTGTGCAGTGAAGAAGATCCTCCTCGCGGTCCTCGCCGCGGCGGGCGTCGTCGTCGCCGGCAGGAAGCTCCAGGAGAGCAAGGCGGAGCAGGCCCTCTGGGCCGAGGCCACCGACAAGCTCCCCAAGAACTGAATCTCCCTCCGACTCGGTCGTCGAGGAGGTCGCGCAGCGACCGTCACGAGACGCCGGCGGCAAGGGGCCTTGGCGCAATTGGTAGCGCACCTGCTTTGCAAGCAGGGGGTTAGGGGTTCGAGTCCCCTAGGCTCCACCGCATGAAACCGCAGCTCAGCCTGGGGTTTCTGTCTTTTTTGGTCCGCCGGCGTCCGGCCACCTCGCCGTGTGTGGGCGTTTGGCGGGGGAAGCCTGCGGTGGGTCGCTGACGGATATGACCCACCACGCGTAGATCATGGAGGCCTGTCGCTTCGTCCCCTCAGGCCGCTTGGCGGGGAGGCCTCGCCCGCGACGGTCAGGTGTATCTGCTCATCAACGAGCTCGGATGCGGAGGTGTCAGCGACCCCGACGAGGTCGAGCTCCTGTGTGCGGACGGGGTGTGAAGGTTGGCAAGCAGATCCGACCTAGGGCCGGTTCCGCCGCGGCCGTAGTAGCGGCAGTCCTCGCAAGTCGGGTGGCCCGAGCCCGCGCGGCCCCGACGGAGCTCTCGACTACGCGAGAGCTACGCGACTAGGCAGAGTCCACAATGCTGGCCGGCGCGCCCGATCCTAGGATCCCGGCTTGGATTAAGCCGGTTGTCAGGATGCGGGTGAGCGGGGGCGGAACCGCATTTCCGACGATGACGGAGAGCTGCGTGCGGGTCGGCGCGGCATCGAACTTGAAGTAGTCCGGGAAGCCCTGAATTCGGGCTGCCTCGTGTGGTGTGAGAGTTCGCGGCTGGGAGGGATGCCCGTATCGCCCTTGGCCCATGCTGCCGAACCCACTCGTGATCGTCTGAGCGGGTTGGCCCCAGGTCAGCCGACCGTACATCGAGACATATGAATGGTCGCCTTGGTGACACTTAGGCCGATGCTCGTTGGGGAGGTTGACCTCGTTGTTCTCGATGAGCCACTGCATACGCCGTTGGTTCTCCCGACTCATCCTCGATGGCGCGTCAATCCAGTGGCCTGTGCTCGTACTCTCCAGATCCCCGATTGCCCATCTAAGGTCATGCGCGGTCCGCGGGGTGAAGGTGAGGAGCTCTTCAACGCTGGCCGCATCCGGCAGAGCGTCAGAGCGCACGGCGAGGAGGATGTGGCGGCGTCTCGTCTGCGGAATACCGAGTTCGACGAGCTCAAGTCGAGAGGCAGCGACCTTATATCCGGCTCCTTCGAGTTGCCTTTGTGTGCGGGTGACGACCTGTTGGGAGTCGTGGACAACTGCCGGTACGTTCTCGATCACGACGACACGGGGGCGAAGGACCTCAGCTGCGCGCGCCATCCGCAAGTACAAGCGGTTCTTAGGGTCATCTCTGCGAGTGTGGTTGTTGAGATTCGAGTGGCCCTGGCACGGCGGGCCACCGATGAGGAGATCTACGGCTCCGACCTGCTGCACGACGTCGGTCTCGGTCGCCGTAGGTTTCGCGCCTAGCGGACCATCAAAAAAGTCTTCGACGGCCGCTTCGTGCACGCATGCATTCGGAAAGTTCGACCTGAAGACCTCAAGAGGTGCACGCTCAAAGTCCACTGCGAGCGGGACGGCAATAGCGAGCCCAGCCTCATGAGCCGCTTGTGCGGCACCCAAGGTGAGACCACCGCAACCTGCGAAAAGGTCGACGACGACGACCGGACCGTCTCCCAGCTCGAATGCAGGACGCTTCGTCTCGCGAAGGGGGTGCGTGCCTGCCATCCAGCATGCCCCTCCGACAAGCGAGTTCGTCCCAACACACGTCAGCCTACTCGAGGCTTGGGGCCGATGGCACAGCGACCTGGCCCAGACGCTAGCCCAGCGGCCGCCGCCGCCGACCCGGGGAGACCGGGTGAGAGCTCCAGCGCGCGGACTCTACGGCGAATCCTGGGTGTTTGCAGCAGTTCTCAAGTGCGCCGCCCAGGGCGACGTTACGATCCCTGAGTTCCTGGTGAGTGAGACGGAAGACGAGGCTCATGGCGCTCGAGGTGAGTGGGCACGTCGTGCGGCTGCACCGGTATCAGCCCTTCGATGCCGACAGCGCGGACCTCGTCTTCGAGCGGCAAACAGACCACAACCAGCCAACGTTTCGCGTCGTGACGCGTGACTACTTGCTCGCAGCCGTCGAGTTGCCGGCGACCCACACCGTCGTCCTGACGGGCGACGCGGGGCACGGGAAGACCAGCTTGTGTGCAAGCCTGTTGGAGGACCTCGGCGCGACTAAGGTCGAGGCGGCCGCCGCGGTGGAGCGCGCCGGCAAGGACGGAAGCGAGCCAGTTGGCCGCACGACTGCCGGCCGCCCGTTGTACATGCTCAAGGACTTGAGCGACTTCTCGCCCAGCGTGGGGGCCCAGCGCTTGGTCGAACTCCTTGAGCCACCGGATGGTGGCGTCGCCGTCATCTGTGCGAACGAAGGTCAGCTTCGCAACTGCGTCTCCGAAGACGCCTCAATGCGCGCCCAAGTCGTGGTTGACACGCTCGCCTCCGGAATCGCTCACGGCACCGTGGCAAGTAGCGATGGCGCCGTCGTCGTGATCAACCTCAACTATCAGTCCGTGGCGCCCGATCGAGAGAACGATGGGCTCGTGGACTGGGCCACGCGCACCTGGGCTGCGGATAAGCGGTCGTGGCAAGTCTGCAAGCGATGCGATGCCCGAGCGGTCTGCCCGATCTTCGCGAACCATGAAGCCTTGTCCGATCCGTCCAATGGCCCGCTTCGCCGCCGAGGCCTCCGTGACCTATTCAGTGCAGCGGAGCGCACAGGCGCGGTCATTACCGCGCGTCAAGCACTATCCACACTTGCCCACGCGATCACTGGCGGACTCAGATGCGACGATGTACACCGCCGCTTTCGAGCAGGCCACGCGGACGTCTCGTGGCAGTACCCATTCCAGTATCACCAGGCCGTCTTTGGAGACCGACTCTCGCCCCAGCAGCGCCAGCAGGTCCCCGCCATTGCGGCGCTGCGACGACTCGATCCAGGTAAGGTTTCCCGCCGACAAGTTGACGATCTGCTCGAGCCAGAGAGTGCCGCGGTCGCCTTCCTCCCGCCCATTCCGGGCAATGACGGCCGACGAGCGCGGACGACCCAGGATGCACAGCGGGATGCGGCGTCCCTTCGGCAGCTATACGTGTTCCTTAGAAGGTCGGACTTCTTCGACAGCGATGCGTCGACTCGATTCGCCCGCCTCGGTCTGAGCGCTGGTGACGCCTTCGTGAAGGTCCGAGCAGAGACGCCGGCTGAGCGGAAGATCGACATCCGTGATGTCGTCCTGAAGGGCCTTGAGGCTGTGCAAGGAATCCACCGGATCGGGAGCAACCCAGACTTTCTCGTGCTTGACCCGGCCTTCTTCTCGCATCGAACTAAGGCCGCGGTTGTGTCTCGTAGCGTGACGAATCGCCACGTACAGGTGGTCGATCAGGTCAGCCACTGGAAGAGTGAACTCGGGCCGAACGCGGCGGAGCCCGAGCTACATCGGGCCGTAGAGTGGCTTAACCGCGCGATCTTCGTTCGGATCCCTGGCCTCGGCGACGGCTCGCCAGTTGCCGTGGAAGTCGATCTGTTGCGGTTCGAGCTACTTAATCGCTGGGCCGCGGGGCTGCGCAGCGGAACCCAGCACGAAGCCGAGATCAGGGGCCTCACGAGCACCCTGGCGGCCCTCACCGATGTAGGAAGCGAGCAGGAGGTGATCCAGGTGCTGGTGGGTGCCATTCCTCGCAGGCTCATGATCGACGTCGGTGATCAGGTCAGGTCGGTGCGCGCCTGATGGCCGACCGATCGAAAGCCGAAGTTGTCCTGGACCTCTTCGGGGTGAACCTCGAGCAGCAAGGGCGCGGCTTCTACGTCTCCCTTGAGTTGTTGGCAATCGCTCGGGGTGTCTACGAGGTTGATCCCGCGCTCCTACTCGCCAACGGCCCCGGTGTGCTGTCTTACCTCCGGGCCTCGCACGATTTTGCTCGGCGCATCGCGGTCAATGCGCACATCGACGAAAACCAGCTCAAGGTGGCGATTGACGAGGACGACACCAAGGCGACCCTTCAGGCTTTGACCTCATCACTACTCGTTCAGATCCCTGGGCGCCGAAAGCTGCCGAGTTGGTACAACGCGCATCTGTATCCCTTTGTGGGCGAACTGATCCACTACGACGCCGCTGAGAGGTGGCACGCCGGGATACCTCGGGGAACCAAGGCGCCGCACATCGAGCGGTACGTATTTCGCGATGGCGGAACTTGGGCATACCGAGTCCTTCGGACCGACCCCGAGGACTCTCGGCGCATGGGTACGCGGGAGGGCCTGCTGGAATTGGTGCGGGATAGCAAGTCACCGCTTGGTGAGATCGCTCGATCGCTGCGCGCGCACGACTATGACAGGGATGTCGAGCCTTACGAGGACAAGCCCGAGTCGGGCATCCGGACCCTCGAAGACAGCAGCCCATGGCCGGAGCACTTGCGCCGCGGCGCCCACTTCATCGTGTCCCGGGCGAATTTGCCGCGGTCTAAGCGAACAGAGAGTTTGATGCACTGGGCGCCCTATTGCCTCGCGCGCCATCAGCTGCACCTCGCGAGGACAGCGCTTGCGAAGCCACCCGAGACCGTCTTTGCCGACTTTCTGAAGGATGCGAGCCCTCTTCGGAGATTGTCTCAGAACGCACTGGACGAGTTCCGAAAGGACATCGTGAACGCGATCATTGCACGCGCTACAGCCCTTCATGATCGAGCCTTGAGCGATGGCAATGAGTCGTCGGCGAAGCGCTACGCCCGACACATGTCACCGAGTGCCACCGGTACGGGATCACCAAGGTCGTTCTTCTCCGAGACGCTGGCGGCGGTTGGCGGGCTGAACGCGACAACCGGTCGACGGCACTTCACGATGAAGCCACCGATGCTGGAGGCAGTCGTTTCCGCGACCTTGGCACCTGGCAAGGAAGAGGAGTTTTACAGCTTCTGCACGCGGCTCTACAACGAGTATCAAATCGTCGTCGACGACCGAACCGCCGGTGAGCACGATCTCACCGTCGACGTCGACGCATCCGTTCTGGCGCGGAACTCTGACGCATTCCGTTCACGCCTGGCCGCGACTGGATTGCTGACGCACTACTCGGATGCCACCAGCATCGTCCACGGGGAGCCGCGATGATCGACACCGCGGACAAGACGCTCGGCCGGTTCGTCGCTCTCGTCGCCTTGGACTCGGTAGCGAAGGGATCCGACGGTACTCGCGCCGCCCTGCGCGTAGCTGGCTTTGAGAAGCCGATAGTTCAATCCGCGCTGCAGGAGGTAGCGGCGCGGCTTACCTCGGGATCGACAGCGCCTTTGATCGTTAAGGTCGGCACACACCGGGAAGTCGAGGGCGTTCCTGCCGAGTACCTGCTTGAGGCGGGGGAGCAGTTGACGGCGTGGAGAAACGTGAGTGGCGAAGGGGCGTCCGTCCTGCTGTTCGACTGGGGCGTGCCGCCGGACGGCCAAGGGCTGACAGCCGTCAATCGCCTCGATGGCTCCGTGCTTCTCAGCGGTTCCCAGGCCGACCGACGATTTGAAACCTTCTCGCAAGAGGCGTGGGTCGAGGTTGATGGTGACGGCAATGTCCCGGTCTTGCTGGCCAAGTACCAAGCGAGGATCTGGCGGACAATCTCCGAGTCGGAGGAAGAAGCACGCTCACTGCGCCAGCTCGCCCGCTATCTCGTCGAGTCGGCTGCGGCGGTTGCACGTTCAGCCGTGCGCACAAGCGAAGAGATCCAAGCCGCCGTGACGAGCGCGCTTCCCAGCCTCGGCTTGTTCCCGGACAGCGACCTCTTCGCCTCTGACAGCGCACTTGAGGCACGGATCCGGAAGAACGTCCGCGTGAGCACTCTGAGGCAGCCCAGCGGTGCTCCGATGACCGAAGAGGACCTACTCGGCCGAATCGACGCCGCCGAACTCACGCAGCTGCGGTTGGAGCGGGTAGGCCTGTCGCAGGATGACGCAAAGGCCAACATGCGGAGCCTCGTCATGTCGACCGAGGATTGCCGTCGGACGCTCGACCTCCCCCTGTGGCTTGAGCTCTTCGAGAAACGCTCGGAGAAGGTGGGGCTTGGACAGCTGATCCGGGAAGCAATCGAGCGTGAGGATAGGTCGAGGCTAACGGAGTTCGATGCCCTCCTCGTCGAGGAGAACCTGGACCGCAGTGACCAAGAGGCGGCGGAGCGGTTTCTGTCCGCCGAGCCACCAGCCGACGCCGACCCGCTGGCTGACCTGCTACCGAAGCCGCTTCGCCGGCGAGTCGAGAAGGTGGCGTTCCCTGACTCGCTTGTCGTGCCCGATGCGTTGCGTGCGCTCCTGCGGGAGCTCACGTACTTCGATGACGAAGAAGAGGGGACGGTGCATGTCAGACCGGAGGGAACCGTAGAAACGGGCGCATGGACCCGCTGGCTCTTCGCGTTTCTCTACGGGAAGAGCCTCAGACTCGTGCAGTCCTCGGTTGGGCTCCGGCTCTCCCTGGATGTAGATCCGTGCCTTCTCGATACTGTGACGCCGGGGCTGCCGCCAGAAGACGATCCTTTCGACCCGGCCGAAGCCTGGGCGCCTATTCGAATCGTCGTGGAGATGCAGGGCGGAGCACAACGCCGATTCCGGTGGGACCCCTTCGCTACGCCCGGCCAGATCGCGGTCGCGGCGCTGCTCAATGGATTCGAGACGACGCCTGGTGAACTCTACGAGGGAACGTTCGACGGCTTCCTGGATCAGTTCGCGGATCCCCGTGATTGGCCGCGACCTGTAGAAGCGCCCACCGAGTCGCATGCAGTTGAGTTGTTCAACCTGCGCCGGAAGCACTTCGCCAACCTTCTCGACGGACTCGACGCCGACGTTCTTGAGGCGTACGTCGACGAATGGGCTGAAGTGATGAGCCGAGCTCGAGCTCAACTCGTACCCGCGAACGCGCCGGATGCTGATCTAACGGACGTGGTGCTCAGCGACGTCGTCCGTCTGGCGGACCACCGCCTAGCCATGCTCGCAAGCCACCCGCTACGTCTCCGCTGGCTGGCCCACCACTGCGCCCAGCTGACGAGGTTGATCTCGACGGCCCTGACAGATCGCTTGAAGCTCAACTCAGAGAACAGCGACCTCTTCTTCGACACGATCGAACGTGTCTCGCCACACGGCACGCCGGCCGTGGTGGTCGCACCCAACCAAACGGCGGCAATTCCCGTTCGTGAGTCCGCTGGCCACGAGGAGTACGCACCGGTCCGTCACGGCGGAAGCGAGTCGCGTGACTGGCTCGCCGCCGTTGATGAAACAGCGATTGACGAGATGGTGCGGGTCATCACTGATTACTTGGCGACATACCCGCACAAGCTCGATGGACTCTCTGTCCTCCTCCTCGACAGGAATGGCGATTCCCTACTCCCCGTCCGGGTAGCGAAGCGCGTCCGCGCCAAGAACCCCAAGCTGAGGCTGGAGCTAGTGGTGGTCGCGCCACGCGAGTCGCACCACGGGATCATCCAGGCATTCGACATCGAGTTCGCCGAGTCTGAGGCGAACGAGGAGCAGCTCCTTCCGGACGTCCAGCTTGTTCTGAACACTTGGAACGTAGATCGTGATGCTGACCTGGCCGCGCTTGAGGACTCGATCGACATCGCGCTTGCTCCAGCGCTCTTCGGCACCCAGACCAGCCTGAACGCGAGCACGAGGGACCCCGCGGCGACCATGGCTGGCCGCTACGACCCCTGGACGCACGCTGCGGCGCACAACCTCGCGGAGTCAAGCGAGAACGTCGTTCGCGAACTGCTGCCGAGCGCGCCTGATGCGCTCCTTGAGACCTGGTCAACGTTGTGCGTCCGGTTCGACCGACGCTCTGCTGTCGCGAGAGAGAAGGAGGGAAACACCGACTACTTCGAGATGCAGGTGCAGTTCGACCAGCACCAGGATCTCTTCTTGGCCCTGCACAAGGTCGCGCATTGGGTAGTCACCCTCGACTCCTTCATCGGTCGGGATCAGATCGACAACCTCAACGATCGCCCAGACGTGATCCTCGTCAAGCCTGGCGTAGGTAAGAACGAGGCATACACGCTCATCGTCAGTTCGCAGACCGGCCGACAGCTCGTAGTGAAACGACTCCGGCGTCGGCTCACCGAGATTGGCGTTGTCGCAGACACAGAGGCGGAGGCAACGGCGTCGAGGATCTACTCGGTTGGCCGTAACGTGGTGCCCGGCGCGGTGCTGAGGTCGCTCGGCATCGGCACGACGATCAACGAGATCGTTGGACTCGTCGCGGCACGCTTTGTGATCGCCCAGCGCTTCCCCGTGCTGGATGACCAGAGTGGCCTCATCGTATGGCTCAGCTTCGACGAGCAGCAAAGGTGGTTCGGACGAGGGGCGAAGACCAGAGCGGATCTCGGCCGGTTCGTCCTCAGACTCAAGGAGGATGGAGGCGTATTGCTCGATGTCCTTGTCGTTGAGTCCAAGTTTCGGCAGGAGTATGACCACGGGTCTGCCGAGGAGCAACTGAATCGCACAACGGACCTCTGCTATTCAGCCTTCGTCTCTGGGGACGACGAGACAGATGACCACAGGTTCTGGCTTGAGGAGCTGGCGTCAGCGATCGAGCAAACCAGTAGTGCGGAACTGCGGGGCTCAGAGCTTCCATCGCGAAGGCGGGTTGGCTCCAGCACGGTCGGTCTTGAGGCGCGGGTGATCGAGGAAGTGCGGGCCGGCAACGTTGTGCTCAACAGCGTCGAGGGAGTGGCAGTCGCGACCGCAGCAGCGCAGCGCGATGCCGCACCCGATCCGCGCCCACTCGGGCGTCACACGCTCATTCGGCTGAATCGCCCGGAGCTCCAAGCGGTGATCGGCTTGCTGCGTGCAGAGATCGACCCTGCCGTCATTGAAAGTTCGTCACAACCTGGGGGCGGCAACCTGGGCGGCAGGTCAGTAGCCGAAGCTCACGGCGAGCCAGGGTTGAAGGGCGAAGCGCCCGCGCCGCAGCCTATCGAGGTCTCGTCTGGTTCCGGTCGGCCGGACGCCACTGGAACTGGCACAGGTCCGGAAACGGAGCCCGAGTCAACCCTCCTGCGGGCCGCACGTCTTGGTGACGACGAGTTGCGCCGTCGCTACAACATGGTTCTCGACGTTTTCGGTTTGCACAACGTTCAGGTCAGCCCCCCAGAATCCGGCGACGCTTGGCAAGAGGGCCCCGGATTCTATGTGCTGCGCTTTGTGCCTCGCCCCGGCGTCACCGTCGACAAGGTCGTCAACCGCCGGGAGGAGATCTTCCTGGCGCTCGGTCTCCCGGCTGGGTACAGCATCCGAACAAGGAGCGACCGCGGGGCTGTGGTGTTCGAGGTGCCGAAGGTCGGAGACGAGAAGTTCGGTGTCCCGGCGGCGGCCCTATGGGAGAAGTGCGCCGTCGACACGAGTGAACTGACCGCACCGGTCGGTGCAGACATCTCCGGGCTACCAGTCGAGGTCAGATTCTCATCTCCGGATTCACCGCATCTCCTGGTGGCGGGCACGACGGGATCGGGCAAGTCGGTCGCGCTCGACACGATCCTGAAGGGACTGGTTCGGTACGACGCAAAGTCCGTGCGCCTGCGCCTCGTTGATCCCAAGGGCACGGAGCTCGTTGAGTTCGAGGACGATCCCCACGTAGACGGTCCGATCGGGATGGACGCAGACGACGCGATTCAAATCCTTGAGACGGCAGTCGCCGAGATGGAAGATCGGTATCGCGCCATGAAGGCTGTGCGGGCGCGGAAGCTCGTTGACTACAACAAGAAGGTGGAGGCGGCCGACAAGAAGCCGTGGATCGTCATCGTGCTCGACGAGTACGCTGACTTGACCAGTGATCCAGAGGATAAGCGGTCCATCGAGGACCTGCTTCGGCGGCTCACACAGAAGGCGCGTGCCGCGGGCATACACGTGATTGCCGCGACCCAGAGGCCAAGTGCGGACGTCATCTCCACCACCATCCGGTCGAACTTCCCCGCGCAGCTCGCTCTAAGGGTGAAGACAGCAACCGACAGCCGGATCGTCCTTGACGAGACTGGAGCTGAGTCGCTTGCCGGTCAGGGCGACGCACTCTTACACACAACCGCAGGTACGGTTCGGATCCAAGTGGCATACGACGCCTCATGAGAGGTCAGCGGCAGCACCGCATCTCCATTGGTTAGATGTCGTCGAAGAACTCCGGATGGACGGTGACGTCTTCCTCGATGCGCTCCTGGACGGAAACGCCAAGCCCGTACTGCTTGAGAAGGTCGCAGAGCCGCTCGCCGTCGACGAGATCAATGGGTGTAGCACCATCTCGCGTGGCTTCGTCCTTGGCCGCCTTCGTGAAGTTGGCGGTCGTCACGAGCAACCCCTTGTCGCCGCGGCCGGCCATCGCTCCCCGGAAGTCGCGGACCTTGTCCGGGCCGACGCTGCTCTTGTAGCGCTTGCATTGGACATAGACGGGAAACGAGAGGAGGGACATCCGATAGACGCCTACCGCGTCGATGCCCTCGTCGCTCGAAGCGGGGGTGGTGTTTACATTGATGAATCCCGCCTCGCGAAGGAGTCGAACCGCAAGACGCTCGAACGCCCGAGGGTCCATCTGCATGATTCGTGCGATTAACTCTTCTCGCCAGTTGTTGACGTCGTCGTCGGGTGAGTCGACGACCGTCGAGTCGCGGAGGTGGCGCTCCTTCCGCCGCTCTCGCAACGCGGCGATGTATTGCGCGCGTAGGGGCAAGATCTCATCCTCGGTAACGTGCCGGCCGTGCTCCGTGAGGCTCCAAACGCCTCGGGTGCTGTTCTCCGCGAGACCCATGCCCTTGAGGTAAGTGCGCGCCCAGGCGATCCGATACTCGATCTCGGTTTTGGGGCCATCAAGGTGGAGTACGGCCTGTTGCTCCTCTGAGTAGCCAGCGTCCTTCACCACCTGCTCGTCGAGTTCCTCGATCGACGCAGAGTCGCCGAGCTCGCGCAGCGCGACGACGGTTGGCCAGAGCATGTCCTGATACGGGGGGATCTCCACGGGCATCCAATTAGCTTGCAGCATCGGCAGCGGCCGCACGAGGAGATTGATGACGCCGGAGACGTGTGAAGCCGGAGTTAACGCCCACCGTCGGGGTGAGCGGGCAGCCCTCCCCTTCCGACCTGCCCGTGGAGATCAGGCGTGTTCGGGACTCGCCCCGCGCACCGCGGCCGCAATCGCGACGGCAACCGCGTCGGGATCCTCGTGCTCCCAGTACCGGAGCACCGTCCATCCGGCAGCACGCAACTGCCGGGTGGTGTCGGCATCTCGAGCGACGTTGCGCTCCAGCTTCTCTGACCAGTAGGACGCATTGGCTCGAGCCGTCGTGCGGTGTTCGGGGCACGCGTGCCAGTAGCAGCCGTCGATGAACACCGCAATGCGCTGCCTGGTGAAGACGATGTCGGCCGTGCGGCGAAGGGAGGGCAACGGTCGGTAAGCGACCCTGAATCGGAGTCCGGCGGCGTGTAGCCGCCGCCTGACAGCCAACTCGGGAGACGTGTCCCTTGATCGGTTGGCCTGCATCACCTTTCGGGAAGACGGACTGCTCGCCCAACTCTCGCGCGTCCCCACGGGTCCATGGTCTCGCGCCTGCCAAACCGGACCAAGACGGCGACGGCGCGACGCGTGCGGATTCGTAAACGCTCCATCCGGCCAGGAGGTGGATGGATACTCGGACCCACGCTGCAAGCCGGAGCTGGGGATCTCCTATCCCCGACCCAACGATCGCGCGACTCCGCCCGAGCACGTGGATCACCACCACACTGGAAGGGACCCGACTAATGGTCCGTCGATGATCTTCGTCGGTTCGTACGATCCGAAGAGCGATACGGCGTCGCACTCGTCAACACGATGATTCGACGGATACGAGCGAGTTGCCAAACCGTGCCGTGGCTGCCCGCACCTTCTGAGGGCCCTCATTTCGTCTACGACGCGGTCCCGAACCTGTTCCTGGGGCGTTCTGGTCGGGGGCCGCTCCATGTCGCATGGGACACCAACCTTCTGATCGACTACTTCAACTACGGCATGCAGCTTTGGGAGGGCCGTTCCCTCCCTGATGAGGTGGCTGACAGCTACGGCGAGGAGCTGGAAGGGCTTCAACTGGTCGCCACGCTCTGGGTGCTCCGAGACATTCGATTCCACGTCCCGCGATTCTTCTTGCGAGACTCGAAGCGGAAGGCGCTGACGGGGGCCTAGCGATGGGAACGACAGCGAGCGTTCACTGAGTTCCTCCGAGCCGTTGCTCTCGTGGCCGATGGTGAAGGCGGCGACGGGCCGAGGCAGAGAGCAATCCACCGGGCTGACAGGCATGTGCTGGACCGGGTTCCAGCCGGCAACGATCGACTCTTGGTCGAAGACTCAGTTCGAACGGGCATGAACGTTTTCATGACGCGCGACGCTGACATCCTCGCCGCACGTCCCGCGCTACGCCTGCTTGGCATCGTGGTCGCGAGCCCGCTCGACCTAGTCGAGGAACTGGCGGCCGCCGCCGCCCTGCACTGCCTGTTCGAGCCCCGCTTGCTCTATTGGCCCATGCCTGATCAGCAGCGAGTGATGCATCTTCTGGATGCGATGCGCGACGGACGCTAGCGAGTGCTCTGAAACCGTTCTTGGTGCCGGGCGCCTTCGGTGCCCGCGGCTCAGTCCCCGATCGTGTGTCGCTGGTCTGACGCTCGACTTCAGATCGGGAACCCACTGGACCGCAAAGCGGTGGTCCATTCCTGGCGGGAGCGTTCGGCCCAAATGGGTTCGACCGACGCAGCGAACGCTAGGCAGCCGTCGACATAGCTGACGAATGACAGGAGCGATCGGAAGCCGCGGTGGTTTGAATGCTCGATCAGCCCGAACTTCTCCACGCCTCTGACGTGTACTTCGATCTTCCGGCGAAACTCGGGGGTGAGGCGTACGCCGTCGTCGTGAAGCAGGAGTCCGAGGACGACATGTCGTGCTCCAGGTGGAATGACCCGGGTCTTCTTTCGGTGCAGGGAGAATCCGTGACTTGTCACTGTCTCCCCAACTGCGTCGATCAGAGTCTTGGCGAGCGCCCGGTCGAACGTCCTGCTCGTCGACATGACGATGTCGTCGGAGTAGCGGGTGTACTCGAACCCTTCGGCTGCGACGATTTGTGCCATCGCCTCGTCCAGCGGCGTCGCGACGGCGTTCGCCAGCGCGCCGCTCGTTGGCGCGCCTTGAGGCAAACGGCCACGCACCTGCACCTCGTATGCCGGAATGACCGGGTAATGCCGGACGCGGCGAGCCCAACCGTGGGCGATCGGTGCTCGGGTGCACAACCGAGTAAGTTCGAAGGCAACCAGCGGAGAATATCCACGGGACTCGAACACGGTGTAGGCCCTTCGCTCGCTGATGGAGTCGAAGAAGTTGTGCAGATCGAACTTGATCATCCATCGAGCACCCTGATGCTGCCGGGCGCAGTCGACGATGGAGCGACCTTGTTGGTAGGCGAAGCTCGCTGGGTGGAGTGGCATTCGGTGCAGCGCGCGTCGCAGGATGACCCGTTGAACGTCCATCAGTACCGGTTCGGGCGCCGAGATCAAGCGCAGGCCGCCATTGCGTTTCGGGCGAACGATGTCGGTGTACGGGTCGACGGAACGTTGGACGATCTGGCGCAGGTGAAGGTAGGGCGCGCCGGCCAGATGCGCCAGGTGCCGCAGGCTCAGGATCGGCTGCGCGTCACGCCCGCGGGTCCGGGCGATCTGCGTTGCTGCTCGTCGAACGACGACCTCGTCGTGGCCTTGTTCGAGTCCTTCGCGGACGTAGTGGTGAGGTGCCGGGTCGCTCATCTACTTTGGTGTTATCCCGACAGGGCGGGCGAGCGGGCCGCCAGTCGCCGTCGGACGAGCACGCTTGCCCGGCCACGCGTAGCGCCCGTTTGACCGCCAGTCACAGTTAGCTGTGACCTCCGAACCGCGTCGGTTCGGCCGACCAGCCTTCGCTGGCATCGCTAGCTTCGCCACCCGACACCTCACCTCAGGGATTGAGGATAGTAGTTGTCGTTCGAACCCGTGAGGTGAGCCGTGACGATGCGGTCGAGGCGGCGCGAATAACGCAGCTCTGCACGTCCGGCGGCCGTGAGTGTCAGGTCTTCGTCGAGGAAGCCAACCTCGCGGAGAAAGCTCAACATGTCGGAGACTGTCCGTTCCGGGACGGCGAAGCGGTGCGACAGCGCCGTAGCGTCGACGGGGCCGCGTGCGAGCAGGGCAAGGGTGGCCACGAGACGGTCGGAGGGTGTTCGGAGCCGGCCTGAAGCGATCGCGCGCGCGAGCCTTTCTTGTCCGGTTTCCTCGGCCACCTTTGCCAGGTCGCGTTCGAGTGGACCGTAGGTTCCGAGTTCAGTGGCCATGTCTGCTGGAAAGATGCGGCCGTTCTTGCCGTCGAAGAGTGCGTTCCAGTTCCCGCCGGTCCGGAGAAGGATGTTGGGCAGGTTGTTGGGGATCGATGTGTGGCTGAGGAAAAGGCCTGCGCTGTCGCTGAACCCGAAAGCACGCTTCTTTCTGGTGGCGTACGAGACGCAGATCCTCTCGATGCTCTCTCGTTCTTCTGGCGTCCAGGGCGCGTCGGCGAACGATGCGCCTGGGACCGCGATGTGCAGAGTGTCGACCGAACCGGAGGCGTCGATCGCCTTCCGGGCCTCAAGCGACATCGCGTAAGCGACCACGACGACCTTCGTCCAGCCGAAGGAGCGCCAACTGCGTACCCGCGGATTTCTCGTCAGGGTGCGTGCCATCTCGACTACTTGCTTGCCTGAACCTGAGTAGTCGGTGACGAGCACGATCATCCGGCAGCGCTTGTCGGCCAACGCGTCGAGCTGGTTTTCCGGGTGAAGCCAACAAGACGACTCTCGACCGGGAGTCTCGCCGGTCAGATCGCGGATGGCGTTGCCGACCGGGCCCTCGCTGCCGGGTGTAGCGGAGATCGGAACGCCCGGTGCGTAGGTTTCCCAAGCGACGTGGCGTTGGTGTCGCCCTTCGTCGTCCCGGGAATGCGTGTCTTCGGTCTCGTTCACCTCGGCTGCTGCGGAGTTTCGGTGTCGCTCCACGGCGGCAATAGAGCGGTCGATGTCTTCAGAGGAGACCACCGGGAGAAGCAACGCGGTACTTCCGGGGGCGCTGTCCAACAACCGGTCGCCGAGGGCTGCGATCTCCGTCTTGATGCCCATCAGTACGTCGCCCAGCGTCGCGATCTGCAGGCTGTTGATGAGAACCCGCGCTGCGGGCTGATCCGCTGGCGTGAAGTTCTTGAGCCACGCTCTCCCACGAGTGGTCTCACTCGGATGTAACGCCATTGGAAGATCATGCCGCACATGGCGCGGCGGCGACGGTCGCTTCGGTGTGCGCCTGGGCGGGCTCCTCGAACTGCGAGTTCCGACGTCGAGCGCTGAGCACGGCGGAGTCCGGTGGTTAGCGAGGCACACTGAGTGGCGAGCTTCCCCCGAGCTATTGTGCAGATCTCAGCAAATGGAGAGAGTGCGCATCGTCGGCCCGGCGGTCGGCATGGTGGAGTCTTGCCCCCATCGAGGCCCGGAAACTAAGCAATCAGGCGTCAAATGCTCGTCAGTCAGTACGTCGCAGGCAGGCAATGGGTTGAGGTCACGATGCCAGCTCATGCAGCAAACCCTCTCGTGTCGAAGGTGGGAGCCCTATCTGTGGTTGCCCTACCTCGTCAGGGAAATAGAGCCACATGAACAGAGGTAGGTGTTGTCAGTGACCTTTCGAACCCATGCGACACATTGATCACAGTGGACCGCCCCATAGAGATCGAGCACATCCTCCGCCAGCGCCTGTACGTCACTCCAAGGGATGCTGTCCGCGAAGTCATTGAAGTGACCGCCGAGGAGGTTCCGGAGGTCCAGGCGCTGGTTTAGGCTATCCACGGTTTCACTAAGGCCCACCGTCCGAAGCAGCTTGCACAATCCGGGCCACATGTCACCAATCGTGTAGCGATCCCCTTCTCTCCTTTTCACACTCGTTTCGACGCGCCAGCTCAACTCGTGGCATATCTCTTCTAGCAGAATACCGACCGCAGCTGCTGTCATGCGTTCGTCGTGCTGTTCGAGGCCCGCCCTGAGCGTTTCTATGCGCAACCGTGTGGCGCCGCTGACGTGAATTCCTTCCGAGAACGTCCAACGCGCGATTGTGCGCTCGACCACGGACCGTCCTCGTCGACTGAACAGCCCTCGGACTTGCGCTAGCCATCCTCTGTCATGACCGGTGATGACCAGCTGCCAATCCTTGAAGTTTTGCAGCACGTAATCCATGACGCCGACGCGCACGCTTGCGTCGACGCTCTGCAGTGCATCGTCCAGAACGAGTACTTTCGCCTGCCCCAGATCACCCGCCTTCTTTGTTACGGCAAGAAAGAAGAGCAGCGCCACCAAGTCCTTGTATCCCTCACTGAACGCCTGCTGGGGGAGGGCTGCGGTGCCATTGTCGAAGCGGACGACGACGTCGAGGCTCATCGGGCCGGACTTGGCTACCAGGACGTCTAGAGCGACCACGTGCTTCGCCCGGGTGATCGTTATGAAGCTGTCCGTGAGCTCACCGCCCACCGACTGCAATGCAGGAACCACCCGATCGAACTGGGATTTGTACGCGCGAGGATTGAGCAACTCGACGCCTCGCTCGAGCCTCTTCTTGATAGAGCGCAAGCGATTCTGCGCCTCTCTCAGCTCATGAACTAATTCCCTGACCTTCTGCGGGAGGGCCTCGACGGTCGCCTCGCCGGGCGCAACACTGACCTCAAGGAGGAGATCTTGAACGAACGCGTCGAGTTCAGCTGCAATGCCCAAGTCCCTTCGCTGGTCGGGATAGAGCGTCTGGAGTTGATCGGCTAGGTCTGCGCGCACGACTAGGAGGGAGGAACGCTCCTCCTCCAAGAGCTTCATTTCCTCGTCCGGGCGAACCCCGAGCGCGCCCGACGCCTCGGGAAAATAGTCAAAGAAGACGGCGCCCCGAGATAGAGCATCGGCATCAAGGAAGCGGAGAATGTCGGCGCGGCGGATCACAATGGGGGCTATTCTGAAGCCGGCTCGGACATCAAGATGTGAAGGGGCGTCTCGACCGCTCCCGTTCGTCACGAGCGAGCGTTCGACTCGGCTACCGTCGCTCAGGGTGACATCTGCTGCCGCCTTCGGCGACAATAGGTTGCGTACTTTTGGTCGCAACCCGCTAGTGAAATCTGATGACCGGTCCACACGCCCCTGGAGGGCGAATTCAAGGCCGTCGACAAGAGTTGACTTGCCGACTCCGTTGTCGCCCCAGAGGAGGACGTCAACGGGCTTGCCGTTCTTTGTCAGGTCCAAAGCCACCCGCGCTGGCGATCCTCTGAAGCCAACGACGGACACCTCTGCTATCCGAACCTTGGCGTCGCACCGGTCGTACTCCGGCAACCGATCGACCGGCGCACTACTTGTGGCCGAAGAAGCTATGCGGGCCAGCCGTGCGGCCACGTCTAGGTTCAGCGGCGGCGGGTCTGCAATCTGTATGCGATCAGCTGCGGGCGCGACAACGAACTTCGTTGTGACAGTCACTTGATGGACGAACGTCCGCCATTCCTCCGGTGTACACCCCGTGAGCTCTGTCAGGTGACGAGCGTTGATGCGACCACCTTTGCTCACCCACTGACGGAGCGACGCTGGGAGGCCATCGACTCCGCCGTTCACCTCGTGCACCATCTGTCTACCGGTGGCCAGGCGCTGCGGTATCGAAGCTCCCCTGATCAGCCACGCCAGCGCGACGATGACTCGTTGGTGGTGCTTAGGCGTCGACTGTTTCAAGGCGATCTGGATCGCGCGATGCAATAGTTCCAGCGAGGCTTTCGCCGCTGGTTCGTATTTCTTGTGCCTTATGTAGTCGAAGCGACGGCTGTCCAACTGTTCGTCGGTCAGACGGTCGAACAGAGGCCCCAGCGATTGTGGATTGCGAAAGTGATGCAGTGCCTGACCGATTTGGGAGATGGCCCTGTAGGTTGCGGGAATATCTACTTGAGTCAATGTCAGACGCCTCCTGGACCTTCGCCCGGTTCATTTCGCAGTAGGAACACTAGTTCCTTCCCGTGCTTGATGCCCGACCCGTTCTCCGAAAACGTCGCGGTGGGTATGTTGCAGTAAAGCCACACATCGATGGTGTCTTCGCGGTCGTCAGTCCTAGGCGGCAGACGGAAGCGGCGAATGCTTCGTTCGGCGATATCCCGCTTGATGACCGCGTCCGGACGGTAGCCGCCGTTGGCCCTCTGGAAAGTCTCGTCGTAAGCGATGGCGTGCTGATAAATCCAAAGTGCGGTAAGGAATGTCCAACGCGCTTCGCGAGCGGAGACAACCAGAATAAGGTGTCCGTGGTCGCGCCACTGTCGAAGTAGCTGCACGACTTCGGGGAAAGGTGGGCACTCCAACGATCCTGAATGGAATGTCGCAAAGTGCGGATGGAGCGAACCGCCGTTCGGTGGCTTCTTCACGAAGTGACGGATTTCACGCACATCGCACAAAGGCGCGTCCATGTCGACCACGACGGCGCCTGGTAAGTCCGCGCGATACGCCGCCGAGGTCATTCCCGAAAGTTAACGGATTACTGCGCGGGGCGCCGTCGTTCCGCGTAAAACTGCCGTTCCGCGTTCCCCTCGAAGGCGGGTGGGGCCTGGATGACTGAACTGGCCCGGCGTGTCCGGGACGTCAGAGTCTCGGGAACCTGCTGCGGCGGTTCAGATTGTTGTCGCGCTGAGGCGGCATCTGCCGCACAGCTGCACGGACTGCTCACTCCGATCTCCGCGCGCGCCAAGCGTCGTACGACTGGCCGATCTTCTCGGCCAGCAGCCGATCGCGGTCGAGCGTGGCGTGCTGGTGGATCGCCATCGCCGCTTGGGAGGCGTGGCCGGCGCGAGCCTGGAGCTCGGCAGCGGTGGCGCCGTGCTGACCGGCCATGGTCAGCGCGGTGTGGCGCAGGTGGTGCATCGTCAGGTCCGGGAGTCCCGCCTTCTCCCGAGCCGGGTAGCGGTCCATCAGGTAGCGGGCGGCCATGTGGTCGGTGCGGTCGCCCGGGAACAGGAGACCCTTCGAGCCCGCCGCGGCGTGCTCGAGGAGGTGCCGCTGCAGCATGGGCATGAAGGGCGGCGGGACGTGCACGACCCGGATGCCGCTCCGGGTCTTCGGCGTACTGATGAAGCGGCCGCAGTTGGGGCATGCTCCGCGTATTGAAGGGTCGGCGTCCCTGTCGACCTTGCGGGTCACGCTGATCCGGCCGGTGAGCCCGCCGACGTCGGAGCGGCGTAACTCCATCAGATCGCCGTCGCGACGGCCGACAAAGGCGGCGAGCACGATGAACAGCTTGAGCCGCTCGGGCATCTCGTTGACGAACGTCGTGATCTCCTCGAAGGTCGCGGGGATGACCACCTGCCCCACCCGTGCGTTGCCGGCGCCGCGGATCTTCGGAGGCACGCGGTCGATGAGCTCCTCCTCCTGGGCCGCCTGGAGGATCGAGCGCAGCAGGCGGTAGGCCGCCGCGTTCGACGACTCCGTCTTCGGGTTCGAGCGTGCGACGCCAGGCCTTGATCTCCGACAGCGTGACATCGCGCAGCGGCATCGCGCCGAAGTAGGGGAGGATTCGGCTCTCCAGCAGTGCGCGGGTAGCCACGCATCGTGGCGGGCCGCAGGCCACGCTCGACGACGTACTGCTCGGCGAAGGCACCGACCGTGCTCCTGGCCCGCTCCCGGCGAGCCTCGGCCGCCTTGCGGTACTTGGGCGGGCTCCACTCGTCGCGGTCGATCAGGGACCGCCCGCTGGCCAGCCACATCTCCGCATCCATCTTGGTCCGGAAGTTCCGCGAGTGCCTCGAACCGCCCGGCATCCCGTACCCGGCCCGGTAGGACGGACCGGTCGCGCCATTGCGTCGTTCGAGCTCGCCGAAGCCTCGCCGCGCGTCATTGCAAGTGCCTCCCGAGAGCGCCGAGGGAACGACCGGGCCAATTAACCCCCTGCCTTGGCGGCAGCACATGGGGTGATTAGGGGGAAGCGGTGTCCGGTCTGGTCCTCGACTGTTCCTTTCTGACCTGCGAATTCACGCTCAGAGCGGTAGTTCTCCAGTGCTTCGAGGTGGTTTGCAAGCATGGGTTAGGGGTTGAAGCCGCCACGCTTTCGCAGCAGTTGCCACCTCAGAGCATCGATCGTGGATGATGGGTCGACGGACCACTCCCGGGCGTGAGCCGAGCAAGTAGTTGTCGGGGTCCACCGTTGTTGAACCAGTCGTCGTCGTTGTCGCGACCGAAGCGCCACAGAAGGTGGGCGTAGAAGAGCGCGGTGGCGAGGCTGATGCCGGTCCAGGGCCAGTCTCGCTGAGCGATGTTCGAGGCGACCTGCAGGAACACGCAGACCACCGTCGGGTAGATCGTGGCATGCTCCACGGTCGCCCACACGTACCGCTGGTGCGTTCCGCGCGCGGAGCGGACGCGCAGGGTGTCGGCAGCAACGGTCACGACCAAGCACCCCGTCAACGACCACAAGGTGACACTCCATGCGGTCGTTTCGTAGAACCTCATCGCGTGAAGGTACGAGGTCCCTCCGACCCATCTCGTCGCGACCGGAGGGAACTCGGCTCTCCCTGATCAGGCCGAGCCGGCCACGTTGGCACTCAGGTGCTCGAGGCTGTCCTTCAACGTGGCGAATTCCCCCGGCTCCAGCGCCATCACATCAGCGATCGAGTCCGGGATGCCGACGGCCTTAGCGCGCAGGTCAACGCCGGCGTCGGTCAGGGCGACGTGGACGGTCCGCTCGTCCTCGGTGCTACGGGTGCGGGCGACGAGGCCGGCGGACTCCAGCCGCTTCACCAGGGGCGTCACCGTGCCGTAGTCGAGGCCGAGGCGGGTGCCGAGCTCGCCCATGGTCATCGGTGCTGACTCCCAGAGGGCCAGCATCGCGACGTACTGCGAATAGGTGAGCCCCAGTGTGTCGAGGATTGGGCGGTAGGCGGCGGTGACCAGGCGCTGCGCCGTGTAGAGCGAGAAGCAGAGCTGCTCGCCCAGGTCGAGGCTGTGCTTCGGCTTGGCCATGGCTCCAGCGTAGGGCGCAACTACCTTGCGCGAAAGGTTCTTGGGCAAAACCCTTGCGCGCAAGGTAGTTGGTACGTAATGTCTTGTGCACAAGGTAATCCGCCTTGGTCGTTCCCCCGACAACCCCCAGGAGCAGCTGACATGTCTGCCAACCCCAAGAACATCGCGCTGGAGCCCGCCGCCCAGGCCTTCGTCGAGGCCACCGGCGAGCCGCCCTTCCTCTACCAGCTCCCCGTCACCGAGGGCCGCGCCGCCGTCGACGGCGTGCAGGACGACCCGATCTTCAAGCCGGAGGTCGACGACGAGTGGATCGACGTGCCCGGCGGTCCGACCGGCGACGTCAAGGTCCGCATCGTCAAGCCGCAGGGCGCAACCGGCCCGCTGCCGGTGATCCTCTACGTCCACGGCGCGGGCTGGGTGTTCGGTGACGCCCACACCCACGACCGCCTGGTGCGGGACCTCGCGATCGGCGCCGAGGCCGCCGTGGTCTTCCCGGAGTACGACCGCGCGCCCGAGTTCCAGTACCCCCACCAGATCGAGCAGGCGTACGCCGTCGCGCAGTGGGTCACGAAGCAGGGCGCCGACAAGGGGCTGGACGGCAGCCGGATCGCGGTCGCCGGTGACTCCGTCGGCGGCAACATGAGCGCCGCGCTGACGCTGCTCGCCAAGGAGCGCGGCGACGTGAGCTTCGTCTTCCAGGTGCTCTTCTACCCGGTCACGAACGCCGACTTCGACACCACCAGCTACCACGACTTCGCCGAGGGCTACTTCCTCGCCCGGGACGGCATGAAGTGGTTCTGGGACCAGTACACGACCGACCCGGCGCAGCGCGCCGAGATCACCGCCTCACCGCTGCGGGCCACCACCGAGGACCTCGCCGGGCTCCCGCCGGCGCTGGTGATCACGGCCGAGGCCGACGTGCTCCGCGACGAGGGCGAGGCGTACGCCGCCAACCTCCGCCGCGCCGGCGTCGACGTGACCGCGACCCGCTACCTCGGGATCGTCCACGACTTCGTGATGGTCAACAGCCTCCACGAGACCGCGGCTGCGAAGGCCGCGATCGCGCAGGCGGTGGGCGCGCTCCGGGGTGCCTTCGCCGGCTGATCAACCCCGCACATGAGAGCCCCGGTCGACCCGACCGGGGCTCTCCTGCGTCAGCGGACGATCTTGAAGTTGAAGTTCGCCGTCCCCAGCGCACCCATCAGCCGCAGCCAGACCGGCAGCATCATCTCGGTGCCGCGGGCGGTGGTGATGTCGCCGAGGTCGATCACGTCGGTGTGGCCGAACTCCTCGAGCAGCGCGGTGACCGTCGCCTTCGCCGACGCGTCGTCGCCGGACACGAAGACGCTGGTGCCCTCGGGCAGCAGGTCCGGGCGCACCATCAGGTCGGCGGTCAGGGTGTTGAGCGACTTGACCACCCGCGCGTCCGGGAAGGCGCGCTGGACCTGCTCGCCGAGGGAGTCGGTGTCCTTGACCAGCAGGGTCGGGGGGAAGCCGTTCGAGAAGTCGAGCGGGTTCGCGATGTCGAGCAGGACCTTGCCGGCCAGCAGCTCGGCACCCGCCAGGGACAGCATCGCGATCGAGGCGGTGCCATTGGTCGCGTTGACCACGACCTCGGCGTCGGCGACGGCGTCGGGCACCGCCGCCAGCGGGAGAGTGGGCGCGTCGTCGCGGGCCCGGGTCGCCTCCGGGTCGCGGGTACCGATGACCACCTTGTGGCCGAGCTCGTCGAGGCGGCCGGCGATGGTCCGCCCGACCATGCCGGTGCCGAGGACGGCGATCTTCATGGGGACTCCTCGTCGGTGAGAGCCCGGTCTGGCCCGGGGTTCGGACGCTACCGCGTCGTACGACGACCGGTTCGTCAATCCCCCGTTGTGACGATTGTCGCCGCGGGCGGCCACGAGTAGTTTGCCCGCGATAGAGCGGACCGGGCCGCCTGGAACTGCTTCGAAATGGGGTCGAAGTGAACCGCTCCCTGTCCACGCGCGCCTGTCGCGCCCTTGCCACCGTCGTCGGAGCGCTGCTCCTCGCGCTCGCCTCGCTCACCGCCACCACCTCGCCCGCCCTCGCGGACGCCAACGAGGCCGGCCTGGCCGCGGGTCCCTCGATCCGTGCCCAGCAGTCCCTGATCTCGGCGGGCGACGGGCACACCTGCTCGGTCGTCGGTACGGCGGCCACGCTCTGGTGCTGGGGTGACAACACCTTCGGCCAGCTCGGCAATGGCACCGTCACGTCGTCGACGACGCCGGTGAAGGTGGTCGGCCTCTCGGGGGTGACGGCGGTCTCCGCGGGCTCCCAGCACACCTGCGCGCTGCTCGGCGACGGGAGTGCCCGGTGCTGGGGTCGCGACAACTACGGCCAGCTCGGCGTGGGGCTCGCCCCCAACGGCTTCTCCGCGGTGCCGGTCGCGCCCAACGGCGGGTTCACGTTCACGGCCATCTCGGTCGGCACCGGCTTCACCTGCGCGACGACGGTGAGCCAGGTGTTCTGCTGGGGTCGCGGGACCGAGGGCGAGATCGGCAACGGGGGCCTGAGCAACGTCGCGTCACCCGCGCCGGTCGCCATGCCGGGACCGGCCCGTGCCCTCTCGGCCGGCAACCAGCACGCCTGCGCCGCCCTCCAGTCCGGTCTGGCCTGGTGCTGGGGCAACAACACCCAGGGCCAGCTGGGCCTCGGCTTCGCGAGCGGCCCGCGGCTGCCGCAGCAGCTCGGCATCCAGAACGTCGAGGCGATCAGCGCCGGCGCCCTCCACACCTGTGCCCTCGCCGAGGGCGTCTCGAAGTGCTGGGGGTCCAACAGCGACGGCCAGCTCGGGACCGGGAGCTTCAACTCGGTGCCCTTCCCGACCACCACGGCCAACAGCCCCTCCCTCGACCAGACGATCAGCGCCGGCGGCGCGCACACCTGCTCCCGCGTGTCCAACCAGGTGCGCTGCTGGGGTCGCAACCAGGAGGGCCAGCGTGGGGTCCCGAACCTGAGCGACACCAGCATCGCGACCGCGATCCCCACCTACGCGGGCGAGATCCCGGTGGTGAGCACCGGGACGGCGCACACCTGCGTGCGGTTCGCGAACGGCCGCGTCGACTGCTTCGGGTTCAACCAGCAGGGCCAGCTCGGCAACGGTACGACGACCCACAGCTCTACTCCGGTGCGCGCGCTCGGCGTCCCGGGCACCCCGGGCGGCGCGTCCGCCAGCGTCGTCGCCTACGGCACCATCAAGGTCAGCTGGAGCGCGCCGGCGAGCACGGGCAACATCCCGCTCGACCACTACCGGATCTACGACACGGAGGGCACCCTCAGCCGTCTCGTCCCGGCCGGCCAGACGTCCGAGACCCTCAGCGCCCTGCCCTCGGGGCAGACCTACAACCTGCGGATCGTGGCGGTCAACGAGCTCGGTGAGGGGCAGCCCGCCCAGCTCTCCGCGATCACCACGCCGACGCAGCCGGTGATCCTCGTCGACGACGTGTCGTACGCCGAGGGCAACTCGGGCACGAAGAACATGACCTTCACCCTGACCCGGTCCGGCCCCGTCGGCGCCACGTCGTCGGTCAAGGCCGCCACCCAGAACGGCACGGCCGTGGCGTCGGGCGACTACACCGCGAAGGCGGCCACGACGATCAGCTTCGCGGCCGGCCAGGTGAGCAAGACCTTCGTGGTGAGCACGAAGGGCGACCTCCTGGCCGAGGACGACGAGTCCTTCAACGTCGTGCTCTCCTCCCCGGTCGGCGCGCAGGTCTACGACACCACCGCGGTCGGGACGCTGGTGAACGACGACCCGGGCGGCAAGCCGGTCTACAGCATCAGCGGCGCGAGCACCGTCGAGGGCAACGCGGGTACGAAGAACCTCACCTTCACCATCACCCGCAGCGGCAGCACCGCGGTGGCCGGGTCGGTGCAGTACTACACCCAGGCGCTCGCCGGTCAGGCCACGCCGACCACCGACTACACGACCAAGGCCGTGACGACGATGAGCTTCCCCGTCGGCGCTGTCACCAAGACGTTCACGGTGGCGATCAAGGGCGACTACGTGGCGGAGAGCGACGAGTACTTCCAGGTCGTGCTCAAGAACCCGGTCAACGGCAGCCTGGCGACGATCCCGTTCGACTACGGGCAGATCGTCAACGACGACTCGAGTGCGACGCCGAGCGTCTCGATCAACGACGTCAGCATCACCGAGGGCGACAGCCTCACGAAGAACGTCACCTTCACCGTCACCCGCTCCGGCAACCTGGCGGGGACGACGGCGTTCAAGTACGCCACCCAGGACGGCACCGCGATCGCGCCGGGGGACTACACCGCGAAGGCGCTGACCAGCCTCAGCTTCACGGCCGGCCAGACCAGCAAGACGCTCACGGTCACCGTCAAGGGCGACACGGTCGTGGAGCCGGACGAGCTGTTCTCCGTCGTGCTGTCGGCCGTCACCGGCGGCACGATCGGCGACGGCACCGGGACGGCGACGATCACGAACGACGACTAGTCCGCGCCGGGAGTCGGGAGGAGCTCGCGCAGGCGCGCGAGCTCCTCCCGACCGAGGTACGACGGGTTGCTCCCGGCCGGCGTGCGCACGACCTCGATCCGCGACAGGAGCGGATCCGCCAGCAGCTGCGCGCGCAGCACCGGAGGGTCGACCGGCACGAGGTGGACGCTGATCTCGAGCTGCCGCGCGTCCGCGCCGTTCGCGCCGTCCGCGGGTTGGGGGACTCCGGTGATCCGTCCCTGGGCGTGGACGCCCGCAGGGATCCTGGCGTCGCGCCCGCTCACCCAGAGCAGCACGGGCTGGCCGGGCTCCATCAGGGAGGTGCGGTAGCTGCGGCGTACACAGCGGGTGACCTCGCGAGGACCGCCGGCCAGCAGCTCGCGCGCACCCGCACCGGCGGGGTCGACCTTCAGGAGCCAGGCCCCCAGGGACCCCGGCGCGACTGCGCGACCAGACGTCATGGAGAAGGTGATACCCATCCGTTGCGACGTGAACTCCGAATGGCCAGAAGGGCACGCCCCTTGCGTTGTCGGCGCTGCGCCCTAGGGTCGAACGCAGGCGTCTCCGGCGGGCGCACGGGGCGGCCGCGGACGACGAGGAGGCTCGGATGACAGCCAGGCAGTGGACCGCAGACACCATCCTGACCCGTTACGACGAGGTCAGGTCGCACACGGAGCGGCTCGCGGAGCCGCTCTCGCCGGAGGACCAGACGGTCCAGTCGATGCCGGACGTGTCGCCGACCAAGTGGCACCGGGCGCACGTGACCTGGTTCTTCGAGACCTTCCTGCTCGCCGAGAACGAGTCCGGGTTCAAGCCCTTCCAGGACAAGTACTGGTTCCTCTTCAACAGCTACTACGAGGCCGTCGGGCCGCGCTACAACCGCGCCGAGCGCGGCGTGGTCAGCCGCCCGGGCGCGCACGACGTCGGCGTCTACCGCGGCAACGTCGACGACCGCGTCCGCGACCTCGTCGGCAGCCTCGACCAGGGCACGATCGACAAGCTGGCCGGCACGATCGAGCTCGGCTTCCACCACGAGCAGCAGCACCAGGAGCTGCTCCTGATGGACATCAAGCACGTCCTCTCCCTCAACCCCCTCCAGCCCGTGTACGCCGGCAGCCCGGCCGCCCACGCCGAGCCGGACGCGCTCGGCTGGGTCGACGTGGCGGGTGGGCTGGTCGAGATCGGCCACCGCGACGCGGGCTTCTCCTTCGACAACGAGCTGCCGCTCCACCAGCAGTGGCTGGAGCCCTACCGGCTGGCCGACCGGCTGGTCACCAACGGCGAGTGGCTCGAGTTCATGGCCGACGGCGGCTACCGGCGACCGGAGCTGTGGCTCTCCGACGGCTGGGCGCAGGTCCGGACGAACGGCTGGGCCGCGCCGTTCTACTGGACCGAGGTCGACGGCGTGTGGTTCGAGCACACGCTGCACGGCACCTTCCCGGTCAACCCGGGCCTGCCCGTGAGCCACGTCAGCCACTACGAGGCCGACGCCTACGCGACCTGGGCGGGCAAGCGGCTGCCGACCGAGGCGGAGTGGGAGCACGCGGTGCGCACCGACACCGCCGCCGACGACGGCGACCCCGCCGAGCCGGTCGGCAACCTCGCCGACACCGAGACCTTCCACCCCCGCGCGGCGGGCGAGGCCACGGGCCGGCTGCGCCAGGTCTACGGCGACTGCTGGGAGTGGACCTCCTCGGCGTACCTGCCCTATCCCGGCTTCCACCCGCCCGCCGGCGCGATCGGCGAGTACAACGGCAAGTTCATGTCCAACCAGATGGTGCTGCGCGGCGGGTGTGCGCTGACGCCGCCGGGCCATGCGCGCGCCAGCTATCGCAACTTCTTCCCGCCGGGAGCGCGGTGGGCGCTGTCCGGCCTGCGCCTCGCCGACGGAGGGGAGCCGCGATGACCCAGCCGCAGATGAAGGTCCTGCTGGAGTCCGACTGGGCCGCGGGCAGCCTCGTCGACGACGTGCGCCGCGGCCTCTCGCAGCACCCGCGCACGCTCCCGCCCCGCTGGCTCTACGACGACCACGGCTCCGCGCTCTTCGACGAGATCACCCGCCTGCCGGAGTACTACCCCTTCCTCGCCGAGCGCTCGATCCTCGAGCAGCACGCCGCCGAGATCGTCACCGCGAGCGGCGCGACCACCCTGGTCGAGCTCGGCAGCGGCACCAGCGAGAAGACGCGCCTGCTGCTCGACGCGTTCACGGCCGACGGGCAGCTCACCCGGTTCGCGCCGGTCGACGTCTCCGAGGGCACCCTGCGCGAGGCGGCCGACCAGATCGCCGCCGCCTACCCCGGCCTGGAGGTGGTCGGCGTCGTCGGCGACTTCACGCTCCACCTCGCCCACCTGCCCAAGGGCGGGCGGCGGATGGTCGCCTTCCTCGGCGGCACCATCGGCAACCTCTACCTCGAGGAGCGCAAGGCCTTCCTCGGCGCGCTCGCCGACCTGCTCGAGCCGGGCGACTCGCTGCTGCTCGGCACCGACCTGGTCAAGAGCGCCGACCGCCTCGTCGCGGCGTACGACGACAGCGCCGGGGTCACCGAGGCGTTCATCCGCAACTCCCTCACCGTCGTCAACCGCGAGCTGGGCGCCGACTTCGACCAGGCGTCCTTCTCCTACGTGCCCTTCTGGGACCCGCACATGGAGCGGATCGACATGCGGCTGCGCTCGGAGGTGCCGCAGCGGGTGACCATCCCGGGGGCCGATGTCGTGCTCGACCTCGCCGTGGGCGAGGAGCTGCGGATGGAGATCTCCACGAAGTTCCGGGTCAGCCGGATCGCCGCCGAGCTGGAGGCTGCCGGGCTCGCCGTGGCGCGGGTGTGGACCGACGATCCGGGCGACTTTGCGCTCACCCTTGCGGTGAAGGGCTGATCCGACCGCAAAATCTCTCGCGAAGGGGTGGACGCGCGCAGGTCCCGGAGGGCAGGGTCGGATCCGGCCCGGTGGACCCGGGCCGAGCTTCGTTCCACTACTCGGAGGGACCACACGTGAAGAGAGCACTGACGATCGTGGCGTCAGGACTGGCGGCCGCAGCCCTGGTGCTGCCCGCCGGCGGGAGCCCGGCAGCCGCGCGTGACCGCGACGGCAGCGCAGCGGGCGGCAAGCAGGCCGGCGTGCCGTCGTACACGCCACCGGCGCCGGCCTGGGGCGAGTGCGCCAGCGCACGACTCAAGGCCGCGGGTGCGGAGTGCGCGATGCTCGAGGTGCCCCTCGACTACGCGCGGCCGAACAGCACCAAGATCCACATCGCGGTCAGCCGCAAGCTGCACACCGACCCCGACTACAAGGGCATGATCGCGGTCAACCCCGGCGGCCCCGGCGGCTCCGGCCTGATCTACTCGATCCTCGGCGGCGCGATCCCGAACGGCGTCGGCGCCAAGTACGACTGGTACGGCTTCGACCCGCGCGGTGTCGGCAGCAGCGAGCCGTCGCTGAGCTGCGACCCCGATTACGCCGGTGCCGGCTACGACCGGCCGAACTACGTGCCCGAGCGCACCGCGGACAAGCGCTGGTGGCGCCAGAACACCCGCGACTACGCCCGCGCCTGCTCGCGGTCCGAGGCGCGCGCCCTGCTGCCCTACCTGCACACCACCGAGGTCGCCCGCGACCTCGACAGCCTCCGCAAGGCCGTCGGCCAGGAGAAGCTCAACTACTACGGCTTCTCCTACGGCACCTACCTCGGCCAGGTCTACGCGACGCTGTTCCCGCAGCAGGTGGGTCGGTTCGTGTGGGACGGGGTGCTCAACGCGAAGAACGCCTTCTACCAGGCGAACCTCGACCAGGACATCCAGTTCGACCGCAACCTCGACACCTACTTCAAGTACCTCGCCGACCACGACACCGCGTTCGGCCTCGGCACGGACTGGCGCGCGATCAAGCGCGGCTACTACCGCCTGCGCGCGAAGCTCGACCGGACCCCCGCCGCCGACGGCAAGCTCGGCCCGGACGAGCTCGACGACGTGATGCTCAGCGCCGGCTACTACGTCTACGACTGGGTCGGCCTCGGCGAGGCCTACGCGAAGCTGGTCACCACCGGGGACGGCGACGACATCCTCGCCAACTACGCCGGTCCCGGCGACGACAACGGCTTCGCCGTCTACAACGGCGTCCAGTGCACCGACGCGGTGTGGCCGAACTGGAAGCGCACCCAGGCCGACGCCTGGCGGATCCACGAGCGGCACCCGTTCCTGACGTGGGGCAACACCTGGTACAACGTGCCCTGCCTCAACTGGCCGGCCCCGTCGCGCGACGCCCTCCGGGTGACCGGACGCCGGATCAGCACGCCGATCCTGATGATCGCCGAGACCCACGACGCCGCGACGGTCTACTCCGGCGCGCTGGCCACCCGGCAGGCGTTCCCGTCGTCGTACCTCATCGAGGGCGTGGGCGGCACGACCCACTCCGGCTCGCTGTCGGGCATCGCGTGCACCGACGACACGATCGCGAGCTACCTCGACACCGGTGAGCTGCCGGCGCGCAAGCCGGGCAACACCAGCGACCAGCAGTGCGACCCCGTGCCCGCGCCGGAGCCCGAGGCCGCGTCGTCGCTGCGGCTGCGCAGTGCCGGCGGCGACGTCGTCAAGGACCGGATGCCGGCGGTGCTGCGCGACGCGCTGCAGCAGGCGCAGACCATCGGTCGCTGAGTCGGAGCACGTCTCCGGGGCTCCCCTCATGGCAGACTCAGCGCCGTGAGGGGAGCTCCGACCAGTCGATCGAGGCTGGGTGCGCTGCTGGCGTGCGCGGCGTTGGTGACGGCGTGCAGCAGCGACCCGAAGCCGGTCTACCAGGAGGAGACCGCTCCCCAGTCCGTCGTGACCGAGTACGACGCCTCGCTGGAGCCCTCGGCCGCCGTACTCTCGCTGGTGCCGGACGACGCCACCTCGCTGACGGTCACCGACTTCGACCAGCTGCGGCTGGTGCTCGGCTACGGCGCGCTCGACGGCGACAGCTCGCAGCGCGAGCGCGACGCCTTCTGGCGCAAGGCCCCCACCACGGCCGCCCTCTCCCTGGGTCTCCTCGCCTCCGCCGACGCCCGGCTGCGCGCCGACTTCGGCATCGGTCGCGACGACGTCGCGTGGGAGGCGACCTACGCCGGTGACGCCTCCGGCTGGGTGCTCGCCTTCCACGACTCCGTGCCGATGGCGGCCGTGCAGCGCGCGGTCCGTGCGGGCGTCGGCCCGCTCGAGGGTGCGGTCGTCGACGCCGACCGCCACCTGGTCACCTCGGCCGCGCCGCCCGACGGTGCCGACTCGTGGGGCGCCACCGAGGTGCTGCTGAGCCTCGTCGGCCGGGAGGCCATCTCCACGTACGTCGACCGCTCCTGCCTCGACTTCGACAGCGTCTTCGGCAGCGGCATGGAAGCCCAGCTGGCCGCGGCGCCGAAGGCGGCCCTGCGTGCCCTCGACGAGCTCGACGCCTACTCCGTCGCGCTCGGCGCGGAGCTGGTGACCGTGCAGCTCGGCCCGGACCGGGGCGACGTCTTCGACCGGGTCCGGCTGGCCGACGTGATGCCGCCGACCGACCCGGACTTCGGGCTGGTCATGAGCCGCGGGGTCGCCGACCCGTCGAGCGGCCGGCTGGGCTACACCCTGGCGGACGCCCCCGCGGCCGCCGCCCTGACGAAGGCCCGCACGCTGCCCTTCGCCGTCTGCCGTTCCCTCGGCTGATCAGCCCCGCAGGGCGTCGTACTGGCCCTTGTCGTGGGCGCAGATGACCGTGACCTCGTCGCCGCGGCTGCGGGCCAGCTCCTGGAGCCGTTCCAGGTTGGCGACCCGCGCCTTGTTGTCGACGGCCATCATCCGCTGGAAGGCCGCGAGCGAGGCGGGGCAGCCGGGTGGCTCCGCCACCTGGTCGCCGTGGAAGAACGCGTCGCCGGCGTGCAGGAGCCAGCCGCCCTCCGGTCGCCTGACCGCGACGCCGGAGTGGCCGCGGGTGTGGCCGTGCAGCGGCACGATGACCACGTCGTCGGCCAGCGCCTTCACCGAGGCGAAGCCGAACCAGTCGTCACCACCCTCGCGGTGCTCGGCCCAGAGCGGGTGGTGCGCCCACTGGCCCTGGACGTAGCGCGCCTTCTCCCGCAGCGTCGGGCGCTTCGCTGCGCCGAGCTCGGTGGCGTGCACGTGGATGCGCGCGTTCGGGAAGTCGCCGATGCCGCCCGCGTGGTCGAGGTCGAGGTGGGTGAGCACGATGTCGGTGACCTCGGCGGGGTCGTGCCCCAGTGCGCGGACCTGCGCGACGGCGGTCTCCGCGGCGTCGAGCGCGGGGCGGACCATCGTGAGGAACGGCCGGCCCAGCCGCTTGCGGTCGGCGAGGTCGGCCGTGCCGAAGCCGGTGTCGACGAGGACGAGCCCGTCGGGGCGCTCGAGGAGCAGGACGTGGGCGACCATCGGCGGGGCCAGCGGCGGCCGCATCGTCGCGCAGTTCAGGTGGTGGATGCGCACGGGGTGATACTCACACAACGCCGGGGGTTTCGAGGCTCGCTGGCGCTCGCACCTCAACCGCCGGCGGCGTCCAGGTCGTGCAGCCGCTGCACGGTCGGCGAGGTCGGCACCGTGCTCGGGTCGGGGGCGGTGCCGAACAGCCGGTCCGCCGTACCGGCGGTGGTGACCGTGAACCAGTAGTGCTCGCTCTTGTAGTGGTGCAGCCGGTGGTTGCGCCAGACCTTGCGGTACCAGGCGGACTTCGGGCGGTAGTCGCTGTGCAGCAGGTAGTGCGTCCACTCGTAGCCGGACTTGATCGTGTAGACGGCGACCAGCAGCGTGAACATCGACGTCGTCGTCGGCGTGACCAGCCACGCGAGCCCGGTCCACGCCGGCGCGAGCCACAGCTGGGCCTGCCAGGGGATGAAGACGAGCGGGATCTCGCGCGGATTGGCGTGGTGGGCGCGGTGTTTGCGCGCGAGCAGCGGGTCGAGTGTGACCGGCCCGACGTGGCGCGGCTTCCAGTGCAGGATGAAGACGTGGACCAGCCACTCCACGACCGGCAGGATCGCCACCAGCCCGACCGGCACGAGCAGCTCCCACCACGACCCGGCGCCGGCGAGCACGCGGCCGACCAGTGCGGCGACCAGGCAGGTGCCCAGCAGGTAGGGGCTCGGGTGTCGCCAGAACTCGGCGAAGACCTCGCCCATCGTGAGGTTGGTACGGCGCCCGGCAGCCCGGTCGCCGACGTACTTCCCGTCGAGCTTGCCGTCCAGCCGCTGCTCGTCGGCGGCCACCTTGCGGGCCGCGAAGGCCTCGACCTCGCGGGGGCTCACTGGTCCTCGCCCATCGCGTCGAAGGCGGCGAGGAGCGCCTCGGCCGTCGGCGTCAGCACGCGTGCCGCGGCAGCGCGGGCCGTGGCGGCGTCGCCGGTGCGGACCGCGGCGGCGAGCATCCGGTAGGGCTCGACCTGGCCGACCTCGGCGGCCAGCACGGCGGCCAACGCGGGCAGCGCCGGCTCGTAGGCGGTGCGCAGGCTGTTGAACATCAGCCGGAAGACGAGGGAGTCGGCGCCGTCCACGAGCAGGTCCCAGTAGTCGAGCGCCAGCTCCTGCCACCGCACGGCGTCGTCAGCGGCGGCCAGGTCGTCGATCACCCGGTCGAGCTGGGTGGCGAGCGCCGGGCCGCCCCGATCTGCGGCCAGCGCGGCGATGCCGGGGCCGACCTCGGCGCGGGCCTCGATCACGCTGCGCGCGATGGCGGCGTCGAGGCGCCCGCCCCTGACCAGCAGTCGGGGCAGGAGGTCGAGGCCGGCGGCGCGGCGGAAGTCGCGGACGGTGGTCGCGCCGCCGTGGCGCACCTCCACGAGCCCGGTCTGGGCGACGCGCTGGAGCGCCTCGCGCACGGCCGGCCGGGAGATGCCGAGCACCTCGGCCAGCCGGCGCTCGCTGGGCAGGGGCTCGCCGACGGCGAGCTCGCCGTCGAGGACGTCGTCGAGGACCTGGTCGAAGACCTCGTCGGCGACGGAGCGGCGGGTCACGGGTCGCAGTGCCATGCCGACGACGGTAGGTCGAATCGGCTTGGTGGTCAAGTGGTCATACCAGTTTGATCGGCCCGATGACGCCTGTGCAGCACGCCGCTCGTACCCTGAATCCGTGGTGCGATGGTGGAGCGTTCGACTGTGGGGCGCCCATCTCCTCGCGCTCGTCTGCGTGGCCTTCGCGGCCGGCATGGGCCTGTGGCAGTACGACGCCTGGCAGGAGCGCCGCGCCGCCGAGCAGATGGACCTGACCGAGGCCTCCCCGGTGCCGATCACCGACGTGCTCGGCCCCGACGACCCGTTCCCCACCGCCGGCCTGGGCCGGCCGGTCGAGGTCCGCGGCACCTTCCTCGACGCCGGCACGGTGCTGGTCTCCGGCCGTGACGGCGCCGACGGCGAGGACGGCCGCTGGCTGGTGACCCCGCTCAGCGTCGGCGCCACCGACCAGCCCGCCGTGCCCGTGGTCCGCGGCTGGGTGCCCGCGGACACCACGATCGACGACGTCCCCCCGCCTCCGTCGGGCGAGATCGAGCTCGTCGGCTGGCTGCAGCCCACCGAGGCGGCCGAGGACGGCGACACGGACCCCGAGCAGGGCGTCATCCCCCACCTGCGGGTGGCCGACCTGGTCCAGCTCCTCGACGGCCAGGACCTGTACGGCGCCTATGTCGTCGCCCGCGAGCCGCTCGCCGCCGACGCCGCGGCCGGCGTGGACGCCGCCACCCTCGACCAGCTGCCGCCGGCCAGCCGGTTCACCGGCCTGCGCAACATCCTCTACGCGATCGAGTGGTGGGTGTTCGCCGCGTTCGCGGTCTTCCTGTGGTGGCGCCATGTGCGCGACACCACGGCGGCCCCCCTGCCCGGGGAGCCCGCCGACGTGGACGACCCGGAGGGCGTCTCCCCATCGACGGCATAGGCTCGGAGCCGTGACCAAGCTCTTCCACACCTATCGCGTGCTCGCGCTCGTGGTGGGTGTCCTCCTCGTGGTCGGCGCGCTCAGCTCCCTGTGCAAGTACCTCCTCGAGGACGGCAGCACCCTCCAGCAGCTGGGCGACGACCTCACGCTGATCTGGATCGTCCACGGCTGGGTCTACATCGTGTACGTCGTCGTGGCGTTCCTGCTGAGCCAGAAGGCCCGCTGGAGCCTCCCCCAGCTGGGGCTGATGCTCATCGCCGGGCTCATCCCCGGCCTGATCTTCTGGGTCGAGCACCGGGTGGTCGAGCGCCTGCGCGCCGACCACCCCGAGCTCGCCCGCGCCTGATGCCCGCCGACGAAATTGATTGACGTCAATCAATTTCGCCGGCGGCCCCTGCCGCGCTGACCGAGGCCTGTGGAAGCGGGCCGCGGTGGCCGGCTGCGCCGTGGCACCGTTGCTGGATGGACCTCTTCAGCGCGCCGCTCCTCCGGCCCTCGTCGATGAGCCCGTTCGACCGCATCGCCGACGGCGTCGTCCAGGTCCTCCTCGAGCACGGCGTCGAGGGGGTCAGCATGGCTGCGATCGGCCGTGCGCAACGCACGAGCACCCAGGCCTTCCAGCAGTACGTCAAGGGGTTCCGCTCGGCGACCGAGTCGTCCGTGCTCGCGACGCTGCACCGGATCGCGGCGCAGGTCATCACCCATCGGTGGCTCGAGTGGGATGCCGGTGAGCTCCGGCTGCCCGAGACCGAGGAGGAGCGCGACGGCGTCGAGGCCTGGTTGGCGTTCCAGGAGCTGGTGCGGGGGCGGGGCCGGGCGGGCGACCTCGTGCCGGCAGAGATCCTCGACGACGCCCGAGTGCTGGAGATCAAGCAGTGCCAGGACCGCCTCTCCCTGGGCGGCGATCGGGTCGCCCACCGCTCGGCCGTTGCCATGGTCGCCCTCGCCGACGGCCTGCGTGCGCAGCTGCTGCGTCCGGACCCGCCGTTGTCGGTGCTCGACGCCCGGTCGCTGCTGGAGCAGCACGCGGCGGCCGCGAAGTCGGTGGCCTCGCGACCCGCCGCGTGAGCTGGTCCGCCCTTCTCAGGCCTCGTCGGCCGACTGCCAGACCGGCTCGCTCCCGCCGCCCTGCAGCTTCTTCGCGATCGCGGCGACGGCCACGCCGAGCCCGGCCAGCACCAGCAGCTTCTTCAACGTCCTCATCCCAGTCTCCTCCTCGATCGGTGTCGACCCCCAGCATGGTCCACGCCCCCAATGGCCGCCTCGTAGGATCGTCAGCGTTGCCGGCCACCGATGACCGGCGAGACACGAACCAGCCAGAGACGAGGCACCCCATGGCAGACCAGGCCGTCCTGAAGACGAACAAGGGCGACATCACGATCAACCTGTTCCCGAACCACGCGCCGCTGACGGTCGCCAGCTTCGCCGGCCTCGCCACCGGCAACCCGGTCGAGGTCTCGGCCGACGGTCCCTACACCCCCGACCGCCGTGGTGGCTCCACCGGCGAGGGCCCGTTCTACGACGGCCTCACCTTCCACCGGATCATCCCCGGCTTCATGATCCAGGGCGGCTGCCCCGACGGCATCGGCACGGGCGGCCCGGGCTACCAGTTCAAGGACGAGCCGCACCCGGAGCTCACCTTCGACAAGCCCTACCTGCTCGCGATGGCCAACGCCGGCCCGGGCACCAACGGCTCGCAGTTCTTCATCACCGTCGGCCCGACCACGTGGCTGAACTTCAAGCACACGATCTTCGGCGAGGTCGCCGACCAGGCCGGCCGCGACGTCGTCGACGCGATCGCCGCCGTCCCGACCGGCCGCAACGACAAGCCGGTCGAGCCGGTCGTCATCGAGTCCGTCACCATCAGCTGACCGCACCGGATCGAAGACAACGCGCATGACCAACCCTCCGGTCGGGGTGCCGACCTGCTACCGGCACCCCGACCGCGAGACCTGGATCCGCTGCCAGCGCTGCGAGAAGCCGATCTGCCCCGACTGCATGCGCGAGGCGGCGGTGGGCTTCCAGTGCCCCTCCTGCGTCGCCGAGGGTCAGAAGTCGGTGCGCCAGCCGACCGCGGCGTACGGCGGCACGCCCTCCGGCAACCCGGCGCTCACCTCGATCGTCCTCATCGCGACCAACGTCCTGGTGTGGATCCTGGTGACCGCGACCGGGCGCTACTCCGGCGCCCTCTTCGACTGGTTCGCGCTGAGCCCGCGGGGCGCGTGCCGCGAGGGCGACAGCTACTACCCGTTCATCACGGACGCGGCGACCTGCAACGCAGGCGCGTCGGCGCGGTGGGTCGACGGCGTCAGCGACGGCGCCTACTGGCAGCTGGTCACCAGCATGTTCACCCACGTCGAGCCGTGGCACATCGGCTTCAACATGCTCGCCCTGTGGGTGCTGGGACCGCAGCTCGAGCGCGTCGTCGGGCGCGCGCGCTTCCTCGCGATCTACTTCCTCGGCGGCCTCGCCGGATCCGCGGCCGTCTACTGGCTCGCGGCGGAGCAGGGGACGACGATCGGCGCCTCGGGTGCGATCTTCGGCCTGATGGGCGCCCTGGTCGTGATCGGCCTGAAGATCGGCTCGAACCTGCAGGACCTGCTGATCTGGGTCGGCATCAACGTCGCGCTGACCTTCACGCTCTCCAACATCTCCTGGCAGGGCCACTTCGGCGGGCTCGCCGGCGGCGCCGCCGTCACGGCGCTCATCGTGTTCGCCCCGCGCAGTCGGCGCGCGACGCTGCAGGCCGTGGGGCTCGGTCTCTTCGCCCTCCTGATCGTGCTGGCGGTCCTCGCCCGCACGGTGGTGCTCGCCTGATATCCCCAGCTTTATCCACCGGTGTGGATGAATGACACCGATGTAGTTCTCCCCAACTGGGGAGAAAGCTGTGGAGAAGGCCTCAGGCGACCGTGAAGTCGAAGTACGTGTCCGGGTACGGCTCGTCGCGCAGCGTGTAGTGCCACCACTCGCAGTCGTAGCGCTCGAAGCCGCTCGCCTCCATCACCGCACACAGCGCCCGGGTGCCGATGGGCCGGTTGGCGAGGTAGCCGTCGACCGGCGTGCCGGTGAAGTTGTCCCAGGTCGCGTACTTCGCGTCCCAGCGGACGCCGGGCACGAGGTCGTCGACGTACACGAAGTCGGCGCTCATCGCCCCGCCCGGGCCAGGGTCAGCTCGACCAGCCGGTCGAGCACCGCCGGCAGCGGCAGGCCCGCCGCCGCCATCATCCGCGGGTACCGGCTGTACGACGTCAGGCCGGGCATCGTGTTCACCTCGTTGAGCAGCACCTCGCCACCCGGCGTGAGGAACAGGTCGACCCGGGCCAGCCCGGAGCACCCCAGCGCGCGGTAGACCGCGACCGCGACCTCCTGCACGCGGCGCCGGTCGGAGGCCGGGATGTCCGCGGGGACGACGAAGGTTGCGTTCTCCGAGCCGGTCTCGGGGGTCGCCTCCTGGTGGATCCGGAAGAAGCCGTGGGACAGGGCGACCCGGTCCACCTCGCCCACCAGCAGGTCGGCGCCGTCGCCCAGCACCGCACAGCCGATCTCGCTGCCGGCGACGGCGCCCTCGACGAGCTCCTTGGCGTCGTACACGCGGGCGGTGGCGAGGGCCGCGGCGAGCTCCTCGGGGCCGGTCACCTTGCTGACCCCGAAGGAGGAGCCGGAGCGCGCCGGCTTCACGAAGACGGGATAGCCGAGCTCGGCCGGGTCGAGCTCCTCGTCGCTGAGGACGACCCGGAAGTCCGGGGTGGCGATCCCCGCGGTGCGCACGAGCGTGTATGCGAGCGCCTTGTCCATGCAGGCCGCCGAGCTGGGCACGTCGCAACCGGCGTACGGGATGCCGGCGAGCTCGAGCAGGCCCTGCACCGCCCCGTCCTCACCGAGCCGGCCGTGCAGCACCGGCAGCACGACGTCGAGGTGGACGGTCCGCACCCCGTCCCCGGACGGTACGACGAGCCCGTGCACCCCGCGGTCGGGCGCCACGAACGCCGGCCGGCCGCCGGAGCCGGTCCAATCGGCGTCGGGCCCGTCGCACAGGCGCCACCGCCCGGCGCGGGTGATCCCGACCCAGTGCACCCGGTAGCGGTCCGGGTCGAGGCTGCGGGCGACCTCCCGGGCCGACTTCACGGAGACGTCGTGCTCCTCGCCGATGCCACCGAACAGGACCCCGACCGCGAGCCGGTCCTCACGCCCGGCCACGGCTGCTCCTCCGCTCGAAGTCGAGGCAGGTCGCGAGGGTCTGCTCGACCGTGTCGGCGAGCGCGTGGTCGGTGTGGAAGGCGGTGTGCGGGCTGATCACCACGTTCGGCATCTCCTGCAGGCGCGCGAGGGCTGGGTGGTCGAGCGGGCCGCTGCCGTGGTCGGCGTAGAAGATCCCGCGCTCGCCCTCGACGACGTCGAGCGCTGCCGCGGCCAAGCGGCCGTCCTCGAGCGCCGCGACCAGGGCGGCCGTGTCGACCAGCGCACCGCGCCCGGTGTTGACGAGGACCGCGCCCGGCCTCATCCGGGCGATCCGGCCCGCGTCCAGCAGGTGGCGGGAGTCGCGGTCCAGCGGCGTGTGGAGGGTGACGACGTCGCTGCGGCGGAGCAGCTCGTCGAGCGGCACGTGGCCGGCGCCCGAGCGCTTGTCGTGGGTGAGGACCTGGGCACCGAAGGCTCGCAACCGCGTGACGACGGCCGAGCCGATCCGGCCCGTGCCGACCACGCCGACCGTGAGGTCGCGCAGCTCCCGGCCGCGCTCGTCGGCGAGGCGGTAGTCGTGCAGGTCGGCCCGCCGCACCATCGACTTCGCGTGCCGCAGGGCCATCAGCACCAGCATCAGGGTGAAGTCCGCGACGCTGTCGGGGGAGTAGCGGACGGTCGCGACCTCGATGCCGAGGCGGGCGGCGTACGCACGGTCGATGTGGTCGTCGCCGATGCTGCGGGTCGAGAGGTGCTCGACGCCCGCGCGGCGCAGCGCCCGCAGCGTGGTGCGGGAGACGTCGTACCGGTGCCCGACGCTGACGCACCTGCTGCCGCGCGCGAGCTCGGCGGTGTCCTCCATGACCGGCAGCGCGCTGATCGCGGTGCGGACGCCGAGACGCGACGAGGCCGCCCGGAACAGGGCGGCCTCGTCGGGGTCACAGCCGTAGACCGTGATCGTCGTCGGGAGCGCCGGGGAGACGGCGCGCTGGTCTGCTGCGGGGCTGGAACGCATGGGCCCCAGTCAAGGCAGGACGACGTTGCCGGCCCGTATGCGTTTTCCGATACGCGCGCGATATGCGCGCGCCGCTCACTCCCAGCGGGTGGCGAAGGTGAAGCCGACCGCCATGAACGCGATGCCGACGAAGAGGTTCTTCTGGCCCAGGTCGTTGAAGATCGGGATGTCCTTCGGGTCGTTGCCCGTGAGGAAGATGTAGAAGATGCAGATCCAGACCAGGCCGATCAGGAAGCAGCCGAGCATCCCGACCACGACGCCGCGGCCGCGGCCGAGCGGGGTCTTCGGGTGCGCGGAGATCGCCAGGCCGAGGAAGAGCGCGATGAAGCCGATCAGGTAGTTCTTGCCCTCGAGGTCGGCGAAGAACGACGGGCCGCCGGGCTGGTTGGGCTTGCCCTCGGAGTTGAGGCTGCCGAAGCCGTCGGTGGGCCGGATGCCGAAGTAGTAGTAGAGGATCCAGCCGATGCCCCCGAGGATCAGCACCAGCGCGATCGCGAAGCGGATGCTCATCACCGGACCGCGGTCGGGGTCAGCGAAGATGTCGCCGTCGTTGTTCTTCGACAGGCGGGGCAGCTTGGCCACGTCAGGGCTCCTCGATCATTTTCGGTCAGTCTGCCCGGCTGTGCTGCCGGGGCGGGGCGATGCGGTCAGGGGTCCGGGTGGACACTGTCAGTATGACGGGTACGCACGCGGGCGCTCCGCCGGGCCACCGGACCAGCCGGTCGCTGGCCTGGCGGGTCGGGACACCGGTTGTCGCGCTGCTGAGCGGCAGCCTGCTCGCCGTGTCGGCGGCGAACAGCGACGGCACCGATCTCCGCCCCGGACGGTACACCGACATGGCCGGTCTGGTGGAGGCCGAGGCCAACGACTACCAGGGCGTCGAGGACCGGCTCAACGAGCTCACCGACGAGGTCGACCAGCTCGGTGCCCGGGTCAGCGACCGCGGCGTCAACCTGGCGCGGGCCGAGGCCGCCGAGCTGCGCGACCCGGCGGGGCTCACCCCGCGGGAGGGCCAGGGTCTGCGGATCACCATGCAGGACGCCCCCGACGAGCTCGTTGACGAGGCCATCGAGTTCAACAAGCAGGCCGACCCCGAGGACCGGCTCAAGCTCAACCGGTTCGTCGTCCACCAGCAGGACATCCAGGCAGTGGTCAACGCGCTGTGGGCCGGCGGCGCCAGCGCGGTGACCATCGCCGGCCAGCGGGTCATCTCCACCACCGGCATCAAGTGCCGTGGCCCGGTCGTCCAGCTGCAGGGCGTCCCCTACTCCCAGCCGTTCGTGATCGAGGCCGTCGGCGACCAGTCCGGGCTGCTCGAGGCCATCGACGCCGACGGCCTGGTGAGCGGCTACCGCACCGACGCGGCCAACTCCCAGATCGGCATCGGCTGGTCGATGGAGGCCGAGGAGCGGGTCAAGGCGCCGGCGTACGACGGCCTGCTCGACCTGCAGTACGCCCGCCCGCTCAGGAACTGACGCCCAGAAGGGGCCCTCAGCGACCGGCCCCTCAGCGACCGGCCCGCAAGGGACTGGGCAGTCCCCCGAGCGGCCGCTCCGTGCCGCCCCCGGGTCCGCCGCCCGGGCCCGGGTCGAGCGGGTTGAGCGGGTCGGTGCCGTCGGCGACCTCCTGACCGTCGCTGATCCCGTCGGCGTCGCTGTCCGGGTTGCTCGGGTCGGTGCCCGCCGCCGCCTCGTCGGTGTCGGAGAGCCCGTCGCCGTCGGTGTCGACCGGCTCGGTCGGCTTCACGTAGACCGACACGAAGATCACCACGTCGTCGCCCTGGTTGCGGGTCTCGCCGGCCGCCGGGATCTGCTCGGTGATCCGGCCCTTCTTCTGGCTGTCGTCGGACGCGTCGGCGTCGCGGACGACCGGGTTGAAGCCGGCGTCGCGAATCAGTTTCTCGGCCTGGGCCTGCGTCTTGCCGACGACGTTCGGGACCTTGCTCGGGCCGTCGGACACGCAGAGCGTGACGTCGGTGTCGCTGCCGACCATCGTGCTGGGGATCGGGGTCTGCTCGACGACGGTGCCCTTGGGGTCGTCGGCGTCGCAGTCCTCGAAGCGGATGTTCTCCCGCGGGATGCCCGCGTCGGTCAGCGTCTTGAGCGCGACGGCGCGCTTCGAGCCGGTGACCGTCGGCATCGCGAAGTCGCACGGCCCGCTGGAGATGGTGAGGTAGACGGTCCCGGTGGGCGCGATGTAGTCGCCGCCCTCCGGCTCCTGCTTCAGGACCACCCCGGCGTCGAAGTCGTCGCTGCACGCCACCGCGCTGTGGTCGCTCTCGAGGCCGGCCTCGCCGATCTCGCTGCGCGCCTTGTCGACCTGCTTGGTGACGACGTCGGGGACGCGGATCTCGGTGGGGGTGTCGTCGAAGAGCTTGGGCCACACGGCGTACGCCGTGCCGAAGAGGGCGAGCAGGAGGACGCCGAGCAGCACCCACAGGCCGACCTTGCTGCGACGGTCGTCGCGGGCCGGGGGGAGCGGCTGCCGGACCGCGGTCTCGGGACCGGGGTCGTGCGGCACCGGCACCGGCGCGGCCACGGCCGTGGGCCCGGTGGCCGGCTCGCTGACGACGGCCTGGACCGGGCGGCCGGCGAGATAGCGCTCGATGTCGGCGCGCATCTGGGCGGCCGACTGGTAGCGGTCCTCGACCCGCTTCGCCAGCGACTTCATCACGATCGCGTCGATCTCGGGGGTGAGGTCGTCCTCGTGCCGCGACGGCGGTACGGCGGGCTCCCGCACGTGCTGGTAGGCGACCGCCACCGGGGAGTCGCCGACGAACGGCGGGCGCCCGGTCAGCAGCTCGTAGAGCAGGCAGCCCGCCGAGTAGACGTCGGAGCGAGAGTCGACCGTCTCGCCGCGCGCCTGCTCCGGGGAGAGGTACTGCGCGGTGCCCACGACGGCCGCGGTCTGGGTCATCGACGACTGGGCATCGCTCATCGCCCGGGCGATGCCGAAGTCCATCACCTTCACGTCGCCCGACGGCGTGAGCATCACGTTGCCGGGCTTGATGTCGCGGTGGATGATCCCGGCGCGGTGGCTGTAGTCGAGGGCCGACAGGACGCCGCTGGTGATCTCCAGCGCCCGCTCGGGGAGGATCTTGCGGCCCTCGCGCAGGATGTCGCGCAGGGTGCGCCCGGCGACGTACTCCATCACGATGTAGGGGACGACCTCGTCGCTGCCGTCGGGCTGGACCGCCCGCTCCTCACCGGTGTCGTAGACCGACACGATGGCGGGGTGGTTGAGCGAGGCCGAGGACTGGGCCTCGCGGCGGAACCGGGCCTGGAAGGTCGGGTCGCTGGCCAGGTCGGTGCGCAGCCGCTTGACCGCGACGACCCGGCCCAGGCGGGTGTCGGTGCCCTTGCGGACCTCGGCCATGCCGCCGCGGCCCAGCAGCTCGCCGAGCTGGTAGCGGCCGCCGACCACCGGCCCCGAGCCGTTGTTGCCGTCGTTGGGTGGGGTGCTCATCCGTCGGCTCCCAGGTCGCTGAGCGGGTCGGTCGGTGCGGTCGTCGGCGAGTCCGTGGGCTCGGTCGGCGTCGTCGGCTCGGTCGGCGTGGTGGGCTCGGTCGGCTCGGTCGGCTCGGTCTGCTCCACCGGACCCCAGTAGTAGATGACGACGGAGTCGCCCTTGTTGAGGGTGCCCGAGCGGGAGAACTCGGCGACCGTGTCCTCGGGGCACGAGCCGTCGTTGGGCGTCGCGAAGCGCTCGACGGAGACCTGCAGCTCGAGGTCGCTCAGGTCCTGCTGCGCCGTGCGGTAGTCGGCCGAGCAGACATAGTCGTCGGCGTCGAACTCGACGACGGTGCTCTCGCTCGAGGTCTCCTCAGTCGGCGTCGTCTCCGTGGACGCCTCGGACGTCGTGTCGTCGGCGGTCGGCTCGTCGTCACCGCCGCCCAGCAGCAGGATCGCGACCACGACCGCCGCGATGACGAGCAGGATCACCGCGATCGCGGCCGGCCACGGCGACGTACCGGTCTTCTGCTTCTCGTCGTCGCCCGCGTACGCCGCCGGCGAGTCGAGCCGGCGCATCGGCGCCGACGGGTCGGGGACCGGCGCCGGGACCACCCCGGTGACGGGCGGCAGGACCCGCGTCGCCCCCTCGGCGGGGGTCGGCGGCGGCACGGCGCTGGCGCTGGACGGGTTGCGGACCGCTGCGGCGAAGGCCGAGCCGTCGGCGAAGCGCTCGGCCGGGTCCTTGGCGAGGGCGCGCGTGACGACGGCGGCCAGGTCGGCGGGCACGCTGGCGGGCAGGGTCGGGACGGGCTGCTGGAGGTGCGCGAGCGCCGTCGCGACCGGGGTCTCGGCCTCGAACGGCCGGCGTCCGGTCAGGCACTCGTAGGCGACCACGCCGAGCGAGTAGACGTCGGAGGCGGGCGTCGACGGGTTGCCGCGCGCCTGCTCCGGGCTGAGGTACTGCGGGGTGCCCATCACCGAGCCGGTGCGGGTCAGCGCCGCCGAGTCGGCGGCGCGGGCGATGCCGAAGTCGGTGATCTTCACCTTGCGGTCGGGGGTCACGAGCAGGTTGGCGGGCTTCACGTCGCGGTGCACGATGCCGGCGCGGTGCGCCACGCCGAGCGCTTCGGCGGCCTGGGCGATCAGGTCCTGCACGACGGCGGTGTCGATCACGCGACCGTTGGAGCGCGCGCTCGCGAGGAGCGCCGAGAGCGGCTGGCCGTCGACCAGCTCCATGACGAGGTACGGCGGCAGGGTGCCGGTGTCGTCGGCGCCGTAGTCGTAGACGCCGGCGATCCCCGGGTGGTGCAGCGCCGCGGCGCTGCGGGCCTCGCCCTCGAAGCGGGTCTGGAACATCGGGTCGTCGGCGTACTCGGCCTTGAGGACCTTGACCGCGACCGGCCGGTTGAGGCGGGTGTCGGTGCCGCGCCAGACGACGCCCATCCCGCCCGTGGCGATCACGGAGTCCAGGTGGTAGCGACCGGCCCGGTCGGCGTACTGGCTCTGCTCGCTCACTTGTTCAACACCGCTTCCATGACTGCCTTCGCGATCGGACCGCCGAGCTGCCCGCCCGCGATCTCCTTCCCCGGTGCCTCCTGGATCATGACCGCCACGGCGACCTCGGCGTTCTCGGCCGGCGCGAAGGACACGAACCAGCCGTACGGCGCCTTGCCCTCGACGCCGCGCTGGGCGGTGCCGGTCTTGCCGGCCACCTTCACGCCGTCGATCGCGGCCGGGGACGCGGTGCCGTCGTCCACGGTCGAGACGAGCAGGTCGGTGAGCTGGGCGGCGGTCTGCGGCGAGATCGCGTCGCGGAGCTTCTCCGGCTCGGTCGTCTCCAGCACGTCGAAGCTCGCGGTCTGGATCTGGTCGACCAGGTAGGGGCGCATCAGGCCGCCGCGGTTGGCGATCGCGGAGACGACCATCGCCATCTGCAGCGGCGTCGCCTGCACGGAGAACTGCCCGAAGCCGGAGCGTGCGGTCTCGGCGTCGTTGAGCTCGCGCGGGTCCTGCGGCTCGCCGTCGATGGTGTCGACGACCTCCTTCGGGAAGACCGACCGGGCCTGGGGCCCGAGGTCCTCGAGGTAGTCGCTGTTGAACCCGAACGCCTCGGCCGTCTCGCGCAGCTTCTTCGGGCCGACCTTGACCGCCATCTTCGCGAAGGCGGTGTTGCAGGAGTTCTCCATCGCGGCCGCGAACGAGATCTCCGCCGGGCTGCAGCCGGTGCGGCCCTCGTTGTCGATGACGTTCTGCGAGCCGCTGGTTCCCGGCGCCTGCCAGGTCGCGCCGGAGGGCACCTGGTCGTCCTGGTTGTAGAGGCCCTCCTCGATCGCCGCCGCGGCGGTGACCACCTTGAAGGTCGAGCCCGGGAAGAGCCGGGTCTGGATGGCCCGGTTGAGCAGCGGCTGGTGCTCGTTGGCGTCGAGCCGGTCGTAGGCCTTCTCCCGCACGTCGCGGCTGTGGGAGGCCAGCTCGTTCGGGTCGTACGACGGGAAGGACACCATCGCGAGGATCCGGCCCGTCTTCGGCTGGATCGCGACCACGGAGCCCTCGCCGTCGGGGCCGACGGTGTCGCGCAGCGCGCGGTAGGCGGCCCGCTGCGCCTTCGGGTCGAGGGTCAGCGAGACGTTGCCGCCCTGGTTGGTGTCGCCCTTGAGGAGGTCGACGAGGCGGTTGACGAACAGTCGTGGGTCCTCACCGGAGAGCACCTCGTTCTGGCTGCGCTCGAGGCCGGTCTGGCTGCCGAGCTGGAGGTAGCCGGTGACCGGCGCGTAGAGCTCCTTGCCCGGGTAGACCCGGAGGTACTTGTACTGGTCGTCGACCGGCACGCTGCGGGCGATCGGGTCCTCGCCGACCTGGATCAGGCCACGCTCGCGGCTGAACGCCGCCGCCGCGACCCGGGCGTTGCGGGGGTCCTTGTTGAGCTCCTCGGACCGCCAGAACTGCAGATAGGTCACATTCGCCATCAGGGCGAGGAAGAGGAACATGCAGAAGATCGAGACGGCGCGGATCGGCTTGTTCATCGCAGGCCCTCCCCGGTGGTCGAGGAGGTCGCGCAGCGACCGGTCGTCCCGGTGGTCGAGGAGGTCGCGCAGCGACCGGTCGTCCCGGTGGTCGAGGAGGTCGCGCAGCGACCGTCACGAGACCCCTGTGCCCGGTGCACGTGCTCACTCACGACGGCACCACCTTCACGATCTGCGTGGCCTGCTCGTCCTCGTCCTCGGTCTCCGTGAGGTCGGGCAGCGGGCGCCGGGCCTGGTCGGAGATGCGCAGCAGGATCGCGATGATCACCCAGTTGGCGACCAGCGACGAGCCGCCGTACGACAGGAAGGGCGTGGTCAGGCCGGTCAGCGGGATCAGCCGCGTCACGCCGCCGATGACCACGAAGATCTGCAGCGCGAAGACCGCGCCGAGGCCGGTGGCGACGAGCTTGCCGAAGCCGTCGCGCGAGATCAGCGCGGCGCGGAGGGCCCGCTCGACGACGAGGCCGTAGAGCAGCAGGACCGCCATCACCGCGGTCAGGCCGAGCTCCTCGCCGATGGCGGCGAGGATGAAGTCGGACTCGGCGTACGGGACCCGCTCGGGCATGCCCTCGCCGAGCCCGCGCCCGACCATGCCGCCCCACGCGAAGCCGTAGAGCGCCTGGACGAGCTGGTAGCCGCTGCCGTCGGGGTCGGCGAACGGGTCGAGCCAGATGTCCACCCGGGCCTGGACGTGGGAGAAGATCCGGAACGCGACCGTGGCGCCGCCGAAGAAGAGCAGGCCGCCGACGACCAGCCAGCCCGGTCGCTCCGTCGCGACGTAGAGCATGACGAGGAAGAGCCCGAAGAACAGCAGGCTGGACCCGAGGTCGCGCTGCAGCACGAGGATGCCGAGGCTGACGACCCACATCATCAGGATCGGGCCGAGGTCGCGACCGCGTGGCAGGTCGATGAAGACCACCCGGCGCCCGGCGAGGGCCAGCGCGTCGCGGTGGACGACGAGGTAGCCGGCGAAGGTGACGACCAGCAGCACCTTCGCGATCTCGCCCGGCTGGAAGCTGAACGGGCCGAGCGCGATCCAGATCTTCGCGCCGTTGATGGTGCGCCCGATGCCGGGAAGCATCGGCAGGATCAGCAGCACGATGGCCGCGAGGCCCGAGGTGTAGGTGAAGCGGGCGAGCAGCCGGTGGTCGGGCAGCACCACGAGGGTGCCGACGAAGAGGACGACGCCCAGCGTCATCCAGGTCAGCTGCTGGCTGGCCAGGCCCGTGTCCTTGGCGAGGTCGAGGCGGTGGATGATCGCCAGGCCCAGCCCGTTGAGGGCGGCGACGACGGGGAGCAGCACCGGGTCGGCGTAGGGCGCGACGATCCGCACCGCGACGTGGGCGGCGACCGTGAGCACGGTCAGCCAGCCGCCGTACCCGATCAGGTTGGTGGGGACCTCGCCGTCGACGCCGAGCCCGACGGCGGCGTAGGCACCGATGCCGACGACGAGCGCGAGGACGAGGAGGAAGAGCTCCGCGCCCCGCCGGCGGCGGTGGACGAAGCCCATCAGGGCGGAGTTGGTGGCCATCACTCCACCGGGGCGAAGTCGCTGGCGTCGCCGGTGGGGTCCGGCGTGGCGGGCGACGTCGGGTCGGGGGTCGTGGACGGCTCGGGCGACTCGTCGGCCGGTTCCTCGGCCCGGTCGACCTCGCCGGCGATCTGCTGGACCTTGTCGCGGGCGGCGTCGTAGTCGTCGGCGGGGATGCCGTCCTCGACGCTCGAGGCCAGGCCGTCGGGCAGGTCGTCGACGGAGATGTCGGAGACCTCGTGGACCGAGGACAGCCCCGGGACCTCGACGCCGCGGTAGATGACGACCTTGCCGTCGTCCTCGCCGACGTAGTACTGCCGCTGGCTCCACCAGTACGCCGTGCCGAGCACCACCCACACCAGGCCCATCAGCACGGCGAGCCCCAGCAGGCGGCGCGGCCAGATGAAGCGCGGCGGCGCCTGGGGGGCGTAGCGCATCGCCTCGGGGTCGGCCGGCGGGTCGGCCCGGATGGCGTAGTCGATGCCCTCCGGGATCTCCGCCGCGACCGGCTCGAGCTCGCCCGTGTCACCGGAGCGGTGGCCGCGGAAGAGCGCGCGGGGGCGACGCTGGCGCAGGTCGGCCGCGGCGCCGACGATCATCGGCTCGTGGGGGACGGCGTCCGGGACGGCCTCGGCGACGTCGGCCACGACGCAGGTGACGTTGTCGGAGCTGCCGGCGTCGAGGCTGGCGCGGACCATCTCGATCGCGCTGAACTCCGGCGAGCCGTCGGCGAGGATCTCGGTGATCCGCGGGTCGTCGAGCACGCCGCACGCGCCGTCGCTGCACAGGAAGAGGCGGTCGCCCGCGACGAGCTCGAGCGCGAACAGGTCGGGCTCGACGTCGTGCAGGCCGTCCAGCGCCTTGAGGATGAGGTTGCGGTGGGGGTGGACCCGCGCCTCCTCGGCCGTGATCCGGCCCTCGTCGATGAGGCTCTGGACGAAGGTGTGGTCGTTGGTCAGCTGGGAGAGCTCGCCGTCGCGGAGCAGGTAGGCACGGGAGTCACCCACGTGGCCGAGCGCCAGCCGGGTGCCGTCGAAGAGGGCGACCGTGGCCGTCGTGCTCGTGCCGTTGAGGGAGGGGTCCTGGTCGACCTGGTTGCCGATCGCGACGTGGGCCTCGTGGATGCCGTCGCTGACCCGGTCGAGGACGTCGGCGCTGCCCGGCGGCTCGTCGAGCTGGCGCAGCTCGTTGACGGCCGTGCCGGAGGCGATGTCACCGCGGGCCGCGCCGCCGACGCCGTCGCAGACGGAGAGCAGCCACGGGCCGGCGTACCCCGAGTCCTGGTTGTCCTTGCGGACCCGGCCCACGTCGGAGACGGCGTAGAAGTCGAGGCTGAGCGGCGCCTTGGGCGCCTTGGCCGGTGCGTCGACGGTGTCCTGCTGGAAGACCTCCGGGACCTCGGCGGTCGGGTCGGGCGTGGGCCGCTCGGGCGCCTCGGGGTTCTCGACGGTGTCGGGCGCGGTGCTGTCGAGGGGGGAGTCCTCGAGCGGGACGTCCTCGTCGGGGGTAGGGGCCATCACTTCCTCAGCTCCACGATGGTCTTTCCGATCCGGACCTGCGAGCCGAGCCCGATCGGGACGGGCTGCGTGATCCGCTGGCTGCCGAGGTAGGTGCCGTTGGTGGAGCCGAGGTCCTCGACGTACCACTGGCCGCCGGACGACACGATCCGCGCGTGCCGGGTCGACACGTAGTCGTCGTCGAGCCGGATGGCCGCGTCGTTGCCGCGTCCGATCAGGACCGGCGCGTTGGCGAGGTCGGCCGTGATGCCGGTGTTGACGCCCTGCACCACCGCGACGTGGGTGGGCTGGCCGCGACGCGGCGCCGGCGGCGGCTTGGGGGCGCGCGGCTGCTTGCCGGGCGCGGCCGGCGTGGGCACGCGGGCGCCGAACATGTCCGAGCGGATGACCGAGATGGCCGACAGCACGAAGATCCAGAGGATCGCGAGGTACGCGATCCGCACCAGGAACAGGGTCAGCTCAGACATCGGAGGCCTCCTCGAGGAGCCGGAGGACGAGGGACGTGTGGCCGACCTGGACCCGGGAGCCGTCGCGCAGGGTCGACCGCGCGACCTTCTGCCCGTCGACGCGGATGCCGTTGGTCGAGCCCATGTCGTGCACCTCGACATGGACCGGTCCGTCGCCGGGAGCGGCGCCGGTGCCGGTCTGGGTGGTGATGAGGAACTCGGCGTGCCGCCGGCTGACGCCGGGGTCGTTGATCCGGATGTCGGCCTCGCTGCCGCGCCCGACCACGAGGCCCGGCGCCTGCAGCGGGTGCTGCGTGCCGTTGACCTCGAGGACCGCGCGGGTGCGCTGGCTGCTGCTGCGCCGCGAGTGCCCGGTCACCGCCGCCTCGGCCTGGCTGCGCACCCGGAACCGGCCGGTGGTGAGGTCGTCGGCCGCCTCGAAGGTGATCCGGATCGGCCCGGGGAAGACGTAGGACTGCAGCTCGGCGTGCTCGGTCAGCTGCTCGGTGAGCTCGGTCGCCAGCGTCGAGTCGTACGGCGCCAGCCGCTCCAGGTCGCCGGGGGACAGCTCGACCACGAAGCTGTTGGGCACCAGCCGCCGCTGCCGCGACAGCACCTGCGCCTTGTTGTCCAGCTCGCGCTGGAGCGCGGCCGCGATCTCGACGGGCTGCACGGCGCTGCGGAAGGTCCGGGCGAACACGCCGGAGATCGCCTGCTCCAGCCGCTGCTCGAATCGCTGCAGTCCCCCCACGTGCCTGCCCTCCTCTCGCCGGTCGGTCGTCCGTCGTCTGCGTCATTGCCCGTCGGGCCTGTCCGGACACGGGTCACTCGATCGTATCGGTGGCGGCCTCGAAGCCCCGGGACCTCGTCCGCCACCCCCCGGTTTTGGGCGATGGGGCGAGGCTGGGATAGCCTTGCCCGGCTGTCGAAAGACAGTGACGCGCGAGTGGCGGAATAGGCAGACGCGCACGGTTCAGGTCCGTGTGTCCGAAAGGACGTGGGGGTTCAACTCCCCCCTCGCGCACGTGTGACGAAGCCCCGGGTCCTCGGACCCGGGGCTTCGTCGTTTCCAGGCCCTGCGGCGTGGCGCCGGGAGCCGGGTGCCTCGGCGCGAGCGGTCAGTGCAGGTCCTCGGTCACGCGGAAGACCGGCCACCCGATCTCGGTCCGCCATGCGGCGCTGTCCTCGGTGTCCCGCGGACCGACGAGATAGCGCTCGCGCACCGGGCCGGCCACGGTCAGCGCGTTGCCGACCACCCAGGAGCCGAGCTGCCCGTAGGTCACGTCGACGCCGTCGTGCTCGCCCTCGTGGACGGTGACCGCGAGCTCGACGGCGGGCAGCCGGACCGGGCGGACGCGCCCGCGGCTGTGCGGCTCCGGAGTGGGCCGGTAGAGCAGCAGGTGCCCGCGCCCCTGCTCGAAGAGCTCGTTGTCGTAGAGACCGCCGGCCGGCTCGCCGCCGGCAGGCGGACCGAGCACCGCGTCCAGCTCGGCCATCGCCCCGGCGAACCAGGCGGCGACGTCGCCCGCGCCCACCTCGTCCTCGACCGCGGCGACCGTCACGGCGGGCTCCGCGCGCAGCTCGACCTGCAACGGCGCGGGCTCGGGCGCGAGCAGCCTCCGCAACGAGCTGACCGCCACGCGGGTGCGCGCCAGCTCGGACTCCAGGCGCGCGAGGTGTTCGGCGACCAGCGCCGCTCGCTGACCGGGGTCGGGGGAGCGCAGGATGCGCCGGACGTCGGCGAGGGGCACGTCGAGCTCCCGCAGCCGGTGGATGACCTGCGCCGTCGGGATCTGGTCGGCCGTGTAGTAGCGGTAGCCGCTGGACGCGTCCACCAGCTCTGGCTCCAGCAGCCCTGCCTCGTGGTAGCGCCGCAGCGTGCGGATGCTGAGGTGCGTGACCCGCGAGAACTCACCGATGGCCAACATGGTTGAAGTCTGGACCCTCCCCCCCCGGGGGAGACTCCAACCCTTGACTCTCGCGGGACCCGAGTGCCCAGGCTCGAGTGCATGGACACCACCACCAACACCGAGCAGCTACCCACCACGATCCGTGCCTACCTGGCCGCCCAGGAGGCGCGCGACGCCGACGCCGCCCTGGCCCTGCTGACGCCCGCCGCCGTGATCTCCGACGTCGGCGAGTCCTTCAGCGGCGAGGACGCCCTGCGGCGCTTCGTCACCGAGGCGGGGGCCGAGTTCACCTTCACCACCGAGATCACCGGCGTACGGCGCGACGGCGAGACCTGGGTGGTCGGCCACCACCTCGAGGGCGACTTCCCCGGCGGGACGGCGGACCTGGACTACCGGTTCGTGCTCGGTGAGCGCATCGAGCGACTCGACATCGTCGTCGGCTGAGCCGTCCCCCCGAACCGACACCCCACCACGACGAGGAGAAGACATGGCACATGAGGATCGCGACCGCCTCGACGGTCGCAGGGCGCTGGTCACCGGCGGCTCGAAGGGTTCCGGACGGGCCGTCGTCGACCGACTGCGGGCGATGGGCGCCGACGTCTGGACGACGGCGCGGACCATGCCCGAGGGCTACGACCGCGCCGACCGCTTCATCGAGGCGGACACCTCGACGCCCCAGGGCGTGGACACGGTGGCCGCCCGCATCGCCGAGCACGGCGCGCTGGACATCCTGGTCCACGTGGTCGGCGGCTCGACGACACCACCGGGCGGCTTCGCGGCCGCCACGGAGGAGCAGTGGCTCACCGAGCTGAACCTCAACCTCCTCGGGGCGGTGCGGCTCGACCGGGCGCTCCTCCCCGCCATGCTCGAGTCCGGCGGAGGGGTCGTCCTGCACTTCGGGTCCATCCAGCGCGACATGCCGCTCCACGAGGCGACGCTGCCCTACGCGTCGGCCAAGGGGGCGCTGCGGACCTACAGCAAGGGCCTCGCGAACGAGCTGGCGCCGCGCGGCGTGCGGGTCAACACGATCAGCCCGGGTGGGATCCAGACGGAGGCCTACGAGACCTTCGTGGACGGCATCGCCCGTGGCACCGGGATGACGCCCGACGAGGCCAAGCAGAGCATCTTCGACTCCCTCGGCGGGATCCCGCTGGGCAGGTTCGCCAGCACCGAGGAGATCGCCGACCTGGTCGGCTTCCTGGTCTCGGACCGCGCCTCGGCCATCGTCGGTGCCGAGTACGTGACCGACGGCGGGACGGTCCCGACCGTGTGAGCTGATCGGGATGCCGTCGTCCCGACAACTCAGGACCCGGTGGCCGGGGCTGGGGCTGAGCGGTCGGATGGCGGGTCCACCCGGGGCCAGCGCATGCGCCGGTGGACGGGCGACATCGTGGGTTCCTACGCTCGAGTCATGCGCGCTGCTACCACCGGGCACGCGGGTTCCGGGAGCCGCGTCGCCGGGCGTCCCGTCCCCGGCCGGCCGGCCGGAGCGCCGTCGTACCGTGCCGAGCTGGTGCGCACACTGCGCGTCGTCCTGGTCGGCGGGCTGCTGGGCGGCGTGGTGATCGGGCTGTTGCTCAGGATCGCGATGCTGCTGCTGCGCCTCGCGTCGCCGGACGCCGTCGGGCTGACCTCCGACGACGGGTTCGAGATCGGGCGGGTGACCCTGTTCGGCGTCTACAACCTGATCGGGTTCGGCGTCCTCCTGGGGTGTGTGGGCGCGGCGGCGTACGTCGCCGTGGCGCCGTTCCTGGTCGGACCCACCTGGCTGCAGCGCTTCGGCGTGGCGCTGACGGCGATGCTGCTCGGCGGTACGGCGGTGGTCGATGACGAGGGCATCGACTTCAACGCCCTCGACCCCGAGCTGGCAGTCGCGCTCTTCCTCGCGGTGCCCTTCGTGTCCGGGCTGGTCGTCGCGGCCGCCGTCGAGCTCGTCGACCACAGGGTCGACGGCTGGCCGCGTTGGTTGCCTGCATTGATCCTGCTGCACCCGGCGCTGATCGTGGCGATCGCCGCTCTCGCGGCCGTCGTCGCGGCGTTGCTGCCGGCGCGCCGGACGCTGCTGGAGCCGATCCTGGCCAGTCCCGTGCTCCGCTGGGTGCTTCGGCTCGTCTTCCTGCTGGTCCCCGTCCTCGCCGGCTTCGGTCTGGTGCGCGACCTCGACGCCGTGCTGGCCTGAGGGTCCGCATGCGGCACGATGACCCACCGTGCCTTCGAGTCCGGGACCCCTGCTGCGTCGTACCCTCCTCGCGCTCGTCGCGGTCGCCACGCTGGGCGTGAGCGCCTGCGGCGACGACGGCGACGGCCCCAGTGCCGATCCGGCCGGGGTCCTGACGCGGGACGAGATCAGCGAGGCGCTCCTGCCCGTCGGGTCGACGGTCGAGCAGGCCGAGGTCGGGCCGGAGGACCTGCCGGGGTTCGCCGACGACCGCGAGGCGGACCGCGAGGAGTGCCAGCCGCTGTCGGCGATCGTCGACCTCGACCCCGAGCCGACCCGCTCCGCACGGGTGCAGGTCGACGTCAAGCCGCTGGGCGCGTGGGTGCACGTGCAGCTGCTGACCTACCCGGCAGGCGATGCGGAGGAGGTGCTCGACCAGGTCGCCGCCGCAGTCGAGGCCTGCGCGGACGGGTACGTCGAGACCCGGGTCCGCGAGTACCCGGTGCACGAGGTCGCGCGGGAGGAGGGCCCCGCCATCGGTGACCAGGTGGTCGCCTTCTCGACGACGGCGACCGACTCGATGGACACCGAGCCCTTCCCGCTGGACGAGCACACGGTCCTGGTCCGCGACGGTCAGCAGGTGCTCGCGTTCCGGGCCGGGAGCATCGGTGAGGACGAGGAGGCGCTCGCGTTGCTCGGCGCGGTCGTGGACGCCCAGTGGGAGCGGTACGCCGCCGCGAGGTGAGCTGATCAGCTGCGCCCCGGATCAACCCGCGTCCCCCGGGTACGGCCCGGCCTTCACGGTCGGACGAGGGAGCCCCCATGGTGGACAGCGGCAAGGCAGTGCGCGTGATCAGGAAGGCGGTCCGCAGCGCCGTCACGGAGGCGGCGGAGGCCGCGCTGGCGAGGGTCGCGGACCGGGAGGCGTCCCGGGCACCGGGGTCCCCAGCGCCGAAGCCGCCGAAGGTGGCCGAGCCGACGAAGCCGGTCGAGCCGCTGCCGCCCAAGCCGGACCAGAGCGGGCCGGACCGTCGTACGGCGACGGGGGCGGAGACCCTCGCGACGCGCGACGACGTCGCCCAGCAGGGGCGCTTCCTCACCACCTCCACCGGCGCCCGGCTGCGCGACACCGACCACTCGCTCAAGGCAGGTGACCGCGGACCGACGCTGCTGCAGGACCACCACCTGCGGGAGAAGATCACCCACTTCGACCACGAGCGGATCCCGGAGCGCGTCGTGCACGCACGCGGTGCGGGCGCCCACGGCGTCTTCGTCGGCTACGGCAACGCCAAGCCAATCTGCCGGGCGGGCTTCCTCGCGCGGGGGAAGGAGACGCCGGTCTTCGTGCGCTTCTCGACCGTGCTCGGCTCGCGCGGGTCCGCGGACACCGTGCGCGACACCCGCGGCTTCGCGACGAAGTTCTACACCGACGAGGGCACCTTCGACCTGGTCGGCAACAACATCCCGGTCTTCTTCATCCAGGACGGGATCAAGTTCCCCGACGTCATCCACGCCGGGAAGCCGCACCCCGACCGCGAGATCCCGCAGGCGCAGAGCGCCCACGACACCTTCTGGGACTTCGTGTCGCTCCACACCGAGGCCCAGCACCACACGATCTGGAACATGTCCGACCGCGGGATCCCGCGCTCCTACCGGACGATGGAGGGCTTCGGCGTCCACACCTTCCGCACGGTCAACGCGCAGGGCGAGACCGCGCTCGTGAAGTTCCACTGGAAGCCCCGCCTCGGCGTGCACTCCCTGACCTGGGAGGAGGCGCAGCTGACCGGAGGCATCGACCCCGACTTCCACCGACGCGACCTCGCCGACGCCATCGAGTCCGGCGCCTACCCGCAGTGGGAGCTCGGCCTCCAAGTCTTCGAGGACACCGACGACGAGACCTTCCAGGGCATCGACCTGCTCGACCCGACGAAGCTGGTCCCGGAGGAGCTCGCGCCGGTGCAGCCGGTCGGCCTGCTGACCCTGACCGGCAACCCGACCAACTTCTTCGCCGAGACCGAGCAGGTCGCCTTCCACGTCGGCAACCTGGTGCCGGGGATCGACGTCACCAACGACCCGCTGCTGCAGACCCGCCTGTTCTCGTACGTCGACACGCAGCTCACCCGCCTGGGCGGACCCAACTTCAACCAGATCCCGGTCAACCGCCCGCACGCGCCGGTCAACGACATGCTCCGCGACGGCTTCCACCAGCACGCGGTGCACGCGGGCGTGGCGCCGTACCGGCCCAACTCGCTCGACGGCGGCTGTCCCTTCCACGCCTCCGGCGCGCGGGACGGGGCGTTCGTCGACGTACCGGTGCGTGTCGCCGAGTCGGTCAAGGAGCGCGACGTCCCGGTCTCGTTCGCCGACCACTTCAGCCAGGCCCGCCTGTTCTGGCTGAGCATGACGCCGGTCGAGAAGCAGCACATCATCCTCGCCTACACCTTCGAGCTCTCGCGCTGCTACGAGCACGCCATCCGCGAGCGGCAGCTGCTGGCGCTCGCGCAGGTCGACCCCGAGCTGTGCGCCGAGGTGGCCGCCGGACTGGGCCTGCCGGCTCCGGAGGCGCCCGGCCCGCTGGCGGAGCCCCAGCCGAGCCCGGCCCTCTCGCAGTTGGGCCGGGAGTGGCCCACGGACGGCCGGGTGCTCGGCGTCGTCGTCGGCGACGAGGGTGACCTCGACGGGGTCGACGCACTGGTCGAGACCATCGCCGACCACGGCATGGTCGCGCTCGTCATCGGACCGCACGGCGGCAAGCTGTCCGACGGCACCGTCGTCCAGCGCACCTTCGGCGGCGCTCGCTCCGTCGAGTTCGACGCCCTGCTCGTGGCCGGCTGCCCCGCTCCCGCGCCCGACGCGATCCCGGTGCGCGACGCCAAGGCCGACGACCCCGGCGAGCCGCTTGACCCGAGGGTCCGGCTGATGCTCGAGGAGTGCTACCGCCACGCCAAGACGATCGGCGTCTGGGGTGCCGGCGCCGAGGCGCTCGCCGCGGCCGGCCTCCCCGTCGACGCGCCCGGGATCGTCCCGGGCAGCTCGCCGACCGGGGTCCTCGCCGAGGTCGAGGGACTGCTCGGCAGCCACCGGGCGTGGGAGCGGTTCGTGTCGCCGACGCCGTGAGACCGCTCCGCGACGGATCGCGCGCCCCGGGGGCGGGACCGGAGTAGGTTCGGGAGCCCGACACTCGACCGGTGAGGGCGACGACCATGGTGAGGTTCCCCCGACACCCAGCGCCTGCGCTGGTGCTCGTCGGCGCGCTCCTCCTCGCGGGCTGCAGCCCGGCCGGACCCGGCCCCGGCGCCGGGTCCGCGCCGGCCTCGTCGACCGGGGCCTCGTCGCCCGGGGCCTCGTCGGCGGGGCTCGAGCCGCTGTCGAAGGTGCTCGTCGTGATCGAGGAGAACCACACTCTCGACCAGATGCGGGCCGGCATGCCGTACGCCGCCTCGTTGGCCGACCAGTACGGCTACGCGACCCACTGGTCCGCGCTGACCCACCCCAGCGAACCGAACTATCTCGCCATCGTCGGGGGATCGATGTACGGCGTCGTCGACGACCGGGCGCCCGAAGCCAACGCGGCCAAGGTGGGCCACGCGCAGTCGATCTTCGGCCAGGCCCTCGCGGCCGGCAGGACGGCCCGCACCTACGCGGAGTCGATGCCCGGGACCTGCCACGTCTGGGACCACCCCGACAAGGCCGTCTCGACCCCGACGTACGCCGTCCGGCACAACCCGTGGGTCTACTTCGCCGACGAGCGCGACCAGTGCGCCGAGCACGACGTCGACCTGAGCACCTTCGCCGACGACGCCGCCCACGACAGGCTCCCGAACGTCGGGCTCCTCATCCCGGACCTGACCCACGACGCGCACGACGGCTCGCTCGCCGCCGCGGACCGCTGGCTCCGGCAGCAGCTCGGACCGGTGCTGGACAGCGCTGACTTCAGGACGGGGCGGCTCGCCGTCGTCATCACCGCCGACGAGGACGACCGCAGCCGGGACAACCGCGTCCTCACCGCGGTGCTCCACGTGGGCCTGTCCCACGAGGTCGTCGACACCCCGCTCAACCACTACTCGCTGACCCGCTTCATGGCCGAGGTCCTCGGAGTCCGACCGCTGGGGGAGGCCGACGGCGCGCCGGACCTGCGCGCCGCCTTCGGCATCTGACGGCCCGCACGCCGTCATCGACGCCGTCGGGATGAGGCGCACGGTTCGCCGGGCGCGGCCTTCCTGCAGAAGTTCACCGGGATGATGCCGGACGCGCTCGCCGAGCCGCTGATCAAGAAGGCCGGCGTCGACCGGCTCGCCGCGCTGTCCACCGCCATCGACGCGTTCGCGACGCACCACCTCCCGCTCGCGGAGGCGCCGGACGCCTACCGCCGCTTCCAGAAGAAGGAGGAGGGCGTGGTGAAGGTGGTCTTCCAGCCGTGACGCGCGGGCGGTGGTCCGGGCCGAGCCACCTGATGACGGACGGCCCCCACCGGCCGTTTGCTGGACCGGAAGGGGCCTCGCCACCGTCAGTCCGCATGCGGGTCTCGGTGTGACTGCTCGCGCCGTACCCGCTTCGCGAGGGCGTACCCGGCGTCAGGCGAGGTCAGGCGCACCCGGGTCGGTGTCGGCGACGACGCGCCGCGCGATCTCGGCGAGTCGCACGTTGAGGTGGTTCGAGGCGGTCCGCAGCCTCTCGAACGCCTCGTCGTCGGTGATGCCCTCCGTCACCATCAGGACGCCGATGGCCTTGCCGATCTCCCGGTTGTTGATCAGGCCTGCGAGGAGGTTCTCGGCTCCGGACTTCTCGCGAGCGGCGGTGATGGCGACCGAGGCGAACGAGGCGAGGATCGCGCCGACCTCCGCGCCCTCCATGCTCAGGGCGTCCGGGGAATCGGAGAAGAGGTTGAGCGCGCCCACCTTCTGCGGCCCTGCCGTGATGCGGTAGCCGACCATCCCGCGGACGGGGGTGAGGGCCAGGACGCGTTCGGCGAGGCGCGGCCAGGTGGGGTCCTTGGTGATGTCCGAGTCGCAGTCGAAGCGGTCGGTCAGGATCGCGTCGACGCACGGACCCTCGCGGACCTCCCACTCCGTGCGGTCGATCAGCGCCGCGACCTCGTCCGTGGTCGCCTCGAGCCGCGGGGACCGACCGGCGCTGATCGTGGTGATGCACGCATGGTCGCAACCGGGGACGACCTGGAGCGCGATCCTGCAGATCTCCTCGTAGATGCCGGAGTACGACTCGCCCTGGTACACGAGCTCGGCGAGCTGCCGGAGGGCGGCCGCGGCCTGGTCCAGGGAAACCGAGCTGGTCATCGGAACCGAACCTCCACCTCGCTGCGGTGCACCCTTCTGCGCCCGCCGTGACGACCCGCTTCTCGAGTCGCGTGAATCATCGCATGCGATCCGGCAGCCTCGGGGTGGCCCTCGCTCCGGATCAGTGACATAGTCGGGAGCGGCTCAAACAGTGCGGGTCACCCCAGGTCGATGAACCGCGGCTGCGTTCCCAGGTGGAACGCACCGGGATCCTCGGTCGCGACCTCCTCTCGGGGTGGATTCCACATGGCACTGAACTTCGTCGTCCCAGGTCGTCTGATACCGGTCTCGGAGCACAAGGACCTGGAGCAGGTACGACGCTCCGCCCGTCAGGTGGGCGACGGCGCTCGTCTCGACGCTCCCGACCTCAGCGACCTCGCGGAGGCGGTGACCGGGATGGCGACCCGCCTGCTGGCCTCCGGCGCCGGTGGCTACGTGAGTGTGCGCGACCTCGGGACGGTCGGCGGCCCCGGGGTGGAGGCGGTGTCCTTCGCCCGCCGGGACGGTGTGGTCGGTGGTGATTCGCCGTCCTGGGACCGCTTCCCGGCGTCGCCGGACGACGCGACTGCCTACGTCACCGGCCTGGTGGCGACCGGGGACGGCGGGGGCGCGCACGGCTGGAGGGCGTGGCGCGGGCCCACCGGCGTCGGCATCCTGGTCTGCGCCGTCGGCGGCTCGGCGGCACAGGCGCCGCAGCTCCTCGAGCGTGCACTGAGCGTTCCCGTCGTCGCCGGGCCGAACACGACCCTGCGAGTGCTGCACGGCGTGCTGTCCGGGACCCCGGGGGCGGCAGCCGCCGCGGTCGAGCTCGACGTGGTCGGGGGGACGGCGCGCGCGGCGTCGATCGGGGACATCGACGTCAGCGTGGTCGCCGATGGCGTCCGGACGGCACCGCCGACCCGCGCCGGCGTCGTCGGTGTGGGCAGCAGGTCTCCGGGCCGCCGCGCGGACGAGGTCACCGTCCGGTGGAGCCGAGAGCTCTCCGTGGTGGTCCACACCGCGGGCATCGGCCCGGCCGGGCCGGCCCGGGCGCCGGAAGGCTCGCCCGAGCACCCCGCGTTCCTCTGCGCTCGACTGATGCAGGACCACCGGACGGCCGGCGGCGATGCGTGCGTGGTGGCGGCCCGGGTCGGACGCGTCTGAGCCTGCGGGTGAGGCTCAGGCGCCCGCGGCCCGCAGCTGGTGCTCGGACCCCAGCCACGGCTTGACCCAGGTCATGTCCTCGGGCCGCAGCTGCTCGCCGCACGCGGAGCACCGCTCGCCGTCGGTGGTCTCCTCGCCGCACGCCTGGTGCACCAGCGCCATGTGGGCGCCGCCCTCGGGCTCGACCGTGTGTCTCTCGCCCCAGATGGCGAGGTGGTGCAGCAGCGGGAGCAGGTCGGCGGCGGCCTCGGTGGCGACGTACCGCTGGCGCACCCGGCCGTCGCGCTCGTAGTCGACGGTGGCGAGGAGCCCGGCCTCGCGCATGGTGCGCAGCCGCCGGGAGAGGACCGCCTCGGAGATGCCGAGGTTGCGGTGCAGCTGGTCGAAGCGCCCGTTGCCGTGCAGCACGTCGCGCACGATCAGCAGCACCCACGGGTCGCCGAGGACGTCGAGGGAGCGGCGGATCGGGCAGTACTCCGTCGACCAGTCCGAGCGCAGCGGCATGCGTGCTAGCGTACCCGGGTGACTTCGTTGAAGAAAGCCAGCCGCCTCCACCCCGCCTGGGTGGTCGCGGCGGTGGCCTTCCTCGCCCTCGTCGGCGCCGCCGGCTTCCGGGCCGCGCCCGGCGCGCTGATGGTGCCGCTGCACGACGAGTTCGGCTGGTCCACGAGCGTCATGTCGCTGGCGGTCAGCATCAACCTGGTCCTCTTCGGCCTGACCGCCCCCTTCGCCGCGGCGCTCATGGACCGCTTCGGTGTACGACGGGTGGTGGCCTGCGCCCTGACGCTGGTCGCGCTCGGGGCGGGCAGCAGCGTGTTCATGACCGCGTCGTGGCAGCTGCTCGTGTGCTGGGGCGTGCTGATCGGCCTGGGCACCGGGTCGATGGCGCTGGTCTTCGCCGCGACGATCGCCAACCGCTGGTTCGAGCAGCGGCGCGGCCTGGTCATGGGTGTGCTCACCGCGGGCTCCGCCACCGGCCAGCTCGTGTTCCTGCCCATCGTGGCGAGCCTGGCCGACCACGCCGGCTGGCGCCCGGCCTCGCTCGTGGTCGCGGCGGCCGCGCTGGTCGTCGTACCGGTGGTGTGGGTGGTGGTCCGCGACTTCCCGGAGGACCGCGGGGTGCGGCCGTTCGGGGCCGGCGACGACTGGGCGCCGCCGCCGCGCCAGCACGGGGGAGCGACGCGGCGGGCGCTCGAGGGCCTGGCCTTCGCCTCGCGGCAGCGGGCGTTCTGGGCGCTCGCCGGCGCCTTCGCGATCTGCGGCGCGACGACCAACGGCCTGATCGGCATCCACTTCATCCCGTCGGCGCACGACCACGGCATGTCGAGCACGACGGCCGCCGAGCTGCTCGCCGTCGTGGGTGTCTTCGACATCGTCGGCACCATCGCCTCGGGGTGGCTGACCGACAAGTTCGACCCGCGGGTCCTGCTCGTCGCCTACTACGCCTTCCGGGGGCTCGGCCTGCTCCTGCTGCCGCAGCTGCTCGCCGACAGCGTGCACCCGAGCATGGTGCTGTTCATCGTGATCTACGGCCTGGACTGGGTCGCGACCGTCCCGCCGACGGCGGCCCTGTGCCGGGAGGCCTTCGGTGAGCGGGGCACGATCGTCTTCGGCTGGGTCTTCGCCTCGCACCAGGTCGGAGCGGCCGTCGCCGCCCTCGGGGCCGGGGTCATCCGCGACCAGCTCGGCGCCTACACCTGGGCGTGGTGGGGAGGCGCGGCGCTGTGCGCGGTCGCGGCCGTGCTGTCCGTGGTCGTCGGCGGTGCGGACGACGACGAGGCCGCACCTGCGGAGCCGTCGAGGGTGCCGGGCGCCGTGGCCTGAGGGCGTCGTCCCGCCCGGGGGGCGCCGCCCGCCCTCCTGGTGCGGATGGGTCGGGTTCGCCCCGGGCTCCTTGTGCAGGTCTCGAGGCTCGCGCTCCGGTCCCTCCTTCGTCGGGACCGCACCTCGACCTCCCGGTCGCTGGTAGCCGCGACTTCGTCGCGGCTACGGCTCGACCGTGACCTTGATCGCCTCGCCGCGCTGGACGATGCCGAACGCGTCCATCACCTCGGTGAGCGGGATGTGCCGGGTGATCAGGTCCTTCACGGGCACCTGGCCGGTGGAGATGTACTCCAGCGCGCGCTTGTTGTGCTCGGGGGCGGAGCCGTTGGCGCCGTGGATGTGCAGCTGGCGGTAGTGCACGACGTTGGAGTCGCAGGTGATCGTCGGGTCGGTCTTCGGGAGGCCGCCGAAGAAGGAGATCCGGCCGTTGCGCGCGGCCATCGCGATGGCCTGCTCCTGGGTGACGTTGGCGGCGGTGGCGGTGATGATGACGTCCGCGCCGCGTCCCCCGGTGAGCTCCATGACCCGCGCGACGACGTCGACCTCGCTGCCGTCGATGATCTCGTCGGGGTCGACCGCGTCCGCCGACATCTTCAGCCGCTCGGCGTTGACGTCGACGAGGTAGACCGGACCCGCGTTGTGCACGCCGCGGGCGATCCGGATGTGCATGCAGCCGATCGGGCCGGCGCCGAAGACGACGACGGTGTCGCCCTCCTCGATGCCCAGCAGCTCCTGGGCGTTGATCGCGCACGCGAACGGCTCGGCCGCCGAGGCCTCGTCGTACCCGACGTTGTCCGGGATGCGGTTGAGCCCGTCGACCTTCAGCACCTGGCGCGGCACGACCATGAACTCGGCGAACCCGCCGTCGTACTGGTAGCCGACCGAGGTCTGGTTCTGGCACACGGCCATCCAGCCCTTGCGGCACTCGTGGCACTCGCCGCACGGCACGGCGGCGATGACCTGGACCCGGTCGCCGACCTGCCAGTCGCTGCCGTAGGTCGCGTTGACGTCGGCCCCCACCTCGACGACCTCGCCGGCGACCTCGTGGCCGGTGATCCGCGGCGGCGTCAGGTTCTGGTGGCCGTTGTGGAGGATCTTGACGTCCGTGCCGCAGGTCGAGCAGTTGCGGACCCGGATCTTGACCTCGTCGGCCCCGCAGTCAGGCTCCGGGACCTCCTCGAGACGGACGTCCTCGGGGGCGTAGTAGCGCAGGGCGAGCATGGTCGTTCCTTCCGGTTTCGGGGCTTCCGATGGACACCGTATCCCCAAAGTGGGCAAGAAACCACATCAAATGGTGCCCGAATCTGCCCGAATATGTTGCGCTGTGCCCGATTGTGAGGTTGACTGCTGCTGTCCCTGTGATCGGCGTCACGTCGCCGGCCCACCCGAGCAGGGCACGAAGGAACGGAGAACCCCGCGATGTCGACCACCCTCCCGGCCCAGCGGACCGGTGTCCGCCTCCACGTCCAGAAGTTCGGCACGGCGCTGTCGAACATGGTCATGCCGAACATCGGCGCCTTCATCGCCTGGGGCCTGATCACGGCCCTGTTCATCGAGGTCGGCTGGCTGGCCAAGCTCGGGATCGGCGACAGCCCCGGCAGCTGGGTCGCCGAGATCGGCGGCTGGGGCGAGTACGCCGGCGGCGGGATCGTCGGCCCGATGATCACCTACCTGCTGCCGATCCTGATCGGCTACACCGGCGGCCGGATGGTCCACGACACCCGGGGCGGCGTCGTCGGCGCGATCGCCACCATGGGCGTGGTCGCCGGCACCGAGATCCCGATGTTCCTCGGCGCCATGATCATGGGCCCGCTCGGCGGCTGGACGATGAAGCGCCTCGACGCCCTGTGGGACGGCAGGATCCGCCCCGGCTTCGAGATGCTCGTCAACAACTTCTCGGCCGGCATCTGGGGTGCGATCGTCGCGACCTTCGGCTTCTTCGTGATGAGCCCGGTGGTGACCTTCCTCAGCGACCGGCTCGGCGACGGCGTGGACTTCCTCGTCGACAACAGCCTGCTGCCGCTGACCTCGCTGATCATCGAGCCCGCGAAGGTCCTCTTCCTCAACAACGCGATCAACCACGGCGTGCTCACGCCGCTCGGCACCACGGAGGCGCTCGAGGAGGGCAAGTCGGTCCTCTTCCTCCTGGAGGCCAACCCGGGCCCCGGCCTGGGCCTGCTGCTCGCCTACATGGTCTTCGGCCGGGGCATCGCCAAGGCCTCGGCCCCGGGCGCCGCGATCATCCACTTCCTCGGCGGCATCCACGAGATCTACTTCCCCTACGTGCTGATGAAGCCGAAGCTGATCGTCGCGATGATCGCGGGCGGCATGACCGGCGTCTTCGTCAACGTCGTCTTCGACGTGGGCCTGCGCGCCCCGGCCGCACCCGGCTCGGTGTTCGCCGTCTACGCCCAGACGGCCAGCGACAGCTATGTCGGCGTCACCCTGTCGATGCTGGCCGCCGCCGGCGTCACCTTCCTCGTCGCCGCCCTGCTGCTCCGCGGCGACACCGACGGGGGCGAGGACCTCGCCGGCGCGACCGCCAGCATGGAGGCGATGAAGGGCAAGCGGTCGATCGCGTCCAGCGCCCTGGCCGGGAGCCGGCGCGGCACCATCGAGCGGATCGTCTTCGCCTGCGACGCCGGCATGGGCTCGTCCGCGATGGGCGCCTCGGTCCTGCGGCGCAAGATCCAGGCCGCCGGCTTCGGCCAGGTCAGCGTCGTCAACCAGGCGATCGCCAACCTGACCGACACCTTCGACCTCGTCGTCACCCACCGCGACCTCACCGACCGCGCCCGGCAGAAGACGCCGTCGGCCCTGCACGTCTCGGTCGAGGACTTCATGAGCACGCCGCGGTACGACGAGATCGTCGAGCTGCTTGCGGAGAGCGGGTCCACCGCCACCGCTCCTGAGGCCCCCGCGCCGGCGGACGCCGAGGTCCCGGGCAGCGGCGGGGTCCTGTCAACTTCCTCGATCGTGCTGTCCGGAACCGCCCGCACCCGCGACGAGGCGATCACCGAGGCGGGCGAGCTGCTCGTCGCGGCCGGGGTGGTCGACCCGTCGTACGTCACGGCCATGCACGAGCGTGAGAAGTCGGTCTCGACCCACATGGGCAACGGCCTGGCGATCCCGCACGGCACCAACGAGGCCAAGGCGGCGGTGCGGCGCACCGGCATCTCGTTCGTCCGCTACGCCGAGCCGGTCGACTGGAACGGCAAGCCGGCGGAGTTCGTCATCGGCATCGCGGGCACCGGCAACGAGCACCTCGGGCTGCTCGGCCAGATCGCGCACGTCTTCCTCGACAAGGACCAGGTCGCCCGGCTCCGGGCCGCCAGGACCGAGGACGACGTCCGCGCGGTCCTCGACGGGGTGCACGTCTGAGGGTGCAGCACAATGGCGCCGTGGACTCCGAGACCAGGCAGGCGCAGATCCTCGAGCACGCGCGCACGCGCGGCCGGGTCGAGGTGATCGCCATGGCGGACGAGCTCGGGGTCGCGACGGAGACGATCCGCCGCGACCTCCGGGTGCTCGCCGACCGGCGGCTGGTGAAGCGGACCCACGGCGGTGCCATCCCGCTCGAGAGCGCGACGTTCGAGTCCGGGATCGAGTACCGCAGCCGCGTGGACCTCGCCCAGAAGCGCCGGATCGCCGCCGCGGCCGCCGAGCTCCTCCACGGTGCCGAGACGGTCTACATCGACGAGGGCTACAGCCCGCGGCTGGTCGCGGAGAAGCTGGCGGACAAGGAGCTGACCGTGGTCACCTCCTCGCTCCTGGCGGCCGAGGCGCTGGCCGACAGCGACTCCGTGACGGTGATGCTGCTGGGCGGCCGGATGCGCGGACGCACCCTGGCGACGGTCGGGGAGTGGAACGCCAGCGTGCTGCGTGGCCTGACCATCGACCTGGCCTTCCTCGGGACCAACGCGGTGTCGGTCGAGGACGGCCTCACCACCCCCGACCCGGCCGTCGCGGCGATCAAGGGCGAGGCCGTACGACGATCGCGGCGTCGCGTGCTGATCGCGGCCCACAGCAAGTTCGGGATCAGCAGCTTCTGCCGGTTCGCGGACGTCGCCGACTTCGAGACGATCGTCACCGGCACCGAGCTGGACAAGGACGAGGCCGAGCGCTATCACGCGCTCGGCCCCGTCGTCGTCAGGGTCTGACGGCTCCGCTCAGCGCACCGGCACCAGCTCCCCGTCCTTCGAGACCCACTCGGTCGGCGGTGCGGGCGGGGCCGGCGGACCAGCCGGCGCCGGCGGGACGGGCGGGCGGCGCCGCGGCCAGGCCCGGTCGCCGAGGAGGACCAGCGCGGCCGGCAGCACGACCAGCCGGATGACGGTCGCGTCGACGAGGATCGCGGCCGAGAGCCCGACGCCCATCATCTTCATCTCCATCATCGACAGCGTCGCGAAGATGGCGAACACCGACACCATCACCGCGGCCGCACTGGTGATCACGCCGGCCGTGTCGGCGATCCCGCGGTGCACGGCGTCGCGCACCGGCATCCCGCCGTCGACCAGCTCGCGGATCCGGCTGAGCACGAACACGTGGTAGTCCATGGAGAGCCCGACCAGCACCACCAGCACGAAGACCGGGATCCAGTCGATCACGAAGCCGGGGCTGGTGAAGTCGAGCAGGGACTCGCCGACGCCGTGCTGGAAGACGATCGACAGGATGCCGAAGGCGACGCCGACGGACGCCAGGTTGAGCACCGTCGAGAGCACGCCGAGCACCACGCTGCGGAACGCCACGATCATCATCACCATCGTCAGCAGGAGCACGAGCCCGAGCAGGAGGGGCATCCGCTCGCCCTGCTTGTCGGCGTAGTCCAGCGATTCGGCCGCACCGCCGCCGACGGCGTGCTCCGCCCCGGCCAGGTCGTCGCCGAGGGCGTCCGGGACGAGTTCCGACCGGAGTCGCTCCACCGCGGCGGTGGCGCGGTCGTCGGACTCGTCGTAGGGGATCGGCAGGTGCAGGACGGACGTGCCGCCGTCCTCCGACGTCTGGACGGTGGCACCCGCCGCGACGAAGTCGCCCGTCCGTCCGGCTGCCGCGGCCAGCTCCTCGAGCGCACTCTCGGCCGCCCCCGCGTCGGCGCCCGTGACGACGACCTGCGCCGAGGTGCCCTCGCTCGGGAAGGCCTTCGTGATCGCCCGGAAGGTCTGTACGACCGGGATGTCGGCGGGCAGGGTCTCGGCGCTGGCCTGGTGGGTCTTCATCGACAGCGCCGGTACGGCGAGCGCGACCACCCCGATGCCGGCGACGGCCAGGGCGGCCACTGGCCGGCGCACCACCGGGCCGAGCAGGCGACCGCTGATCGCGCCGGTCGTCGTACGACGGGTCAGGCGCCACAGCAGCGGGACCCGGGGGCGGTCGACCCAGCGACCCAGCTTGGCCAACAGCGCCGGGAGGACGGTGATCGAGCCGAGCACGGCCACGGCGACGACGATGATCGAGCCGGTGGCCAGCGAGTTGAAGGTGACGTCGGTGAGGACGAACAGCCCGGCCAGCGAGGCGATCACCGCTCCTCCGGAGACGAGGATGGCGTGCCCGGAGGTCTCGGCGGCGATGGCGACGGCGTCGAGCGTCGTCCGGCCGGCGGCCCGCTCCTGGCGCTCGCGCTTGAGGTAGAAGAGCGAGTAGTCGACGCCGACGGCCATGCCGATCAGCACCACCATGCTGTAGATCGTCGGCTCCGCCGGGACGAGGTGGGAGACCGGCGCGCAGATCCCGATCGTGGCCGCGACGCTGGTCGCCGCGAGCAGCACCGGCAGTCCGGCCGCGATGAGGGCGCCGAAGGCGAGCAGCATCAGCGCCAGCGTGATCGGCAGGCTGAACAGCTCCGCGGAGTGGAGGTCCTCGCCGACCCGCTCGTCGATCGCCTCGTCGATGGTGACGTCGCCGGCCTGCTCGACGACGAGCTGCGGGTGGTCCGCCTGGACGGCTGCGGTGGCGTCGAGCAGGGGATCGGCGTCGATGTCGTCGGAGGTGAGCTCGACCGGCACGAGGAGGGCGCTGCCGTCCTCGCTCGGTACGACGTCGCCGACGCCGGAGACGCCCTCGACGCCGCGCATCCGGTCGGCCACCTCGGTAGCCGCGTCCCGCGCCTCGGCGCCGTCCAGGCGGCCGGAGCGGGAGGTGATGAGGACGTTCTCGGTCGGCGGGCTGTCCAGGCCGGCGGACTCCATCAGGGCCTCGGCGCGACCGGACTCGCCCACGCGGTAGTCGGCGTCCTCGACCTCGTTGGTGGGGACGGCCCCGGCGAGGCCGACGGCCACGACGACGAGGAGCAGCCACGCGCCGATCGCGCGCCACGGGTGGGTCGCGCTCCAGCGCGCGGCCCGGGTGGGCAACGCGGTGAGGGGGTTGGACATGAGGTGCTCCTTGGGGGCTGGGAGGGGGTGCCCGGAGGCGGTGCTCCCAGCGAACCGTCGGCGGCGCCCGGGGTCAGGGGTGGTGCGACCCGACCCGTGGTGGTGCCTGCACCACTGCCGTTTCCGCGATCGCGCGGGAGGATGGGGCGGTGAGCACCCGCCCGGAAGCCGTCGTCGACAGCGCCGTCGACGCGCGTGCCGGACGCTGGGCGGCCACGGGCTTCGCGGTCCTGCACGTCCTGCTCTTCGTGCCGGTCGTGCTCACCTTCGTGCTCGTCACGGTCAGCGCGGTGCTGGTGGTCGTGTGGCTGGGCGTCGTCCTGCTGGCCGGCGTGCTCCCGGCGATGCGTGGGCTGGTCGGCATCCACCGCTGGATCGCGTCGCGCCTCCTCGGGGCGCCGCTCCCGGCGCCGTACCGACCGCTGCCCGGAGGGCTCCTGCGCGACCTGAACACGCGCGCGACCGACCCCCTGACCTGGCGCGAGATCCTCTGGATGCTGTGGGCGATGACCTTCGGCTTCGCCATCTCGCTCCTGGCGCTGGCGCTCTTCCTCGGCGTCGTCACCTGGCCGATCTGGTGGTACGGCGTCGGCCCGCTGATGCGCGCCCGCGCAGTCGTCGACCGGGCGATCCTGACCATCGGCCGCACCGAGCGCCTGGAGCAGCGCGTGCAGGCGTTGACGGAGTCGCGGGCCGTCGTCGTCGACCACTCCGCCGCCGAGCTGCGCCGGATCGAGCGCGACCTGCACGACGGGCCGCAGGCGCGACTGGCGGCCGTGTCGCTGAGCCTCGGCCTCGCCGACGACCTGTTCGAGACCGATCCCGACGCCGCGCGCAGGCTCATCAACGAAGCCAGGACGACGTCGTCCAGCGCGCTGGGGGAGCTGCGCGACGTCGTCCGCGGCATCCATCCGCCGGTGCTCGCCGACCGGGGTCTCGGGGGTGCGGTCGCGGCCCTCGCCATCGACATGCCCGTCCCCGTCGACCTCGACCTCGAGCTGCCCGAGCGGCTGCCGGCGCCCGTCGAGTCCGCGGTCTACTTCACCGTCGCCGAGTCGCTCGCGAACACCGCGAAGCACGCCGGCGCCGGACAGGTGGCGATCCGGCTGCACCACGCGGACGGCCTGCTGCGCGGCGAGGTCCGCGACGACGGCCGGGGCGGCGCGAACCCCCGCTCGGGCACCGGCCTGCAGGGAATTGCCGCGCGGCTGGCGGCCTTCGACGGCACGATGTCCGTGTCGAGCCCGGTGGGCGGGCCGACCGTCGTGAGCTGGGAGGTCCCGTGCGCATCGTCCTCGCCGAAGACCACGCCCTCCTGAGGGCCGGCCTGACGCAGCTGCTGGAGGCGAAGGGCTTCGACGTGCTGCACGCCGTCGACAACCTGCCCGAGCTGGAGCGGGCGCTCGAGGATCCCGACGCGGACGCGGCCGTCGTCGACGTACGGATGCCGCCGACGTTCACCGACGAGGGTCTGCGGGCGGCCATCGCCGCCCGCGCCAGCCGGCCGGGCTTCCCGGTCCTCGTGCTGTCGCAGTACGTCGAGCAGCTCTACGCCCGCGAGCTGCTGGCCAGCGGCGAGGGCGCCGTCGGCTACCTCCTCAAGGACCGGGTCGCCGACGTCGCCGAGTTCGTCGACGCGCTGCGCCGGGTCGCCGCCGGCGCCACGGTGCTCGACCCGTCGGTCGTCGCGGCGGTGCTCGAGCGGCGCCGCGACTCGCCCCTCGAGCGGCTCACCGAGCGCGAGCGCGAGGTGCTGGCGCTGATGGCCGAGGGCCGCGCCAACGCGGGCATCGCGCAGTCGCTGGTCGTCACCGAGAAGGCCGTCGCCAAGCACATCAACAGCATCTTCGCGAAGCTCGACCTGCCCGCCGACACCGACGACCACCGTCGGGTGCGGGCGGTGCTGGCCTATCTGGGGGTCTGAGGCGCGCGGCTCAGCGCGCCAGCTCGTCGATCAGCGCACGGGCCGCGACGGCACTGCCCGGGAGGCGCTCCCACCAGGCGCGGCACCGGCCCTGGCTGGGGGAGAGCGCCATCCGGCAGTCGAGGTCGGTGACGACCCCGGTGAGGCGCCGGTCCAGGTCGGGGGCGCGACGGACCACGCCGCCGAGCCGGCGCGGGTTCAGCTCGGCGACCATCGCGCACTCCGGCACGACGCCGGTGATCAGGTCGGCGGCGCTGGCCCGGCGCAGAGACGCCTCGAGCCGGGCGAAGCCGGCCTGGACGTCGTCGCGCACGACGGGCAGCTCGACGACCATCATCGCGTGGGTGCTGGCGATGTCGTCGTCGGCCAGCCAGCCGTCGCCCGCGATCCGGTACAACGCTGCGACCTGCGACTGGACGTGCTGGATGCTGGCCAGCCCGGTGAGCGGGTCGGCGCAGCTCAGCCCGTTGTAGCGCTCCTGGGTCGCGTCACCCCAGGCCAGGGCCACCAGCCGGGTGAGCCGCGCGCCGGGCGCCTCGCCGCGTACGGCGGCCACGGTGTCGTCGAGGTCACCCAGGCACACGTCGAGCCCCTCGCCGTTCAGCGCGTACGACGACCCGAAGGCGCGCGCCGCGTCCTCCAGGTCGAGGTCGTGGACCAGGGCGTCGGCCAGGTCGCGTCCGCCGCGGGGGACCACGGCGGTCGGCCACACCCCCCGCTGCGCGGCCCGGCCGCGCAGCCGGCGCCAGCGAGCCATCACGCGACCGCACTGCCCGGCGCGGTGCGTGCGCCCGCGCCGAGCAGCTCCGCGATCGCGTCCGCGCAGCGCGCTCCGGCGCGCCCGTCCCCGAAGGGGTTCCGGAGCTGTGCCATGGCGCGGTAGGCGACCGGGTCGTGGAGCAGGCGCTCGGCCTCGGCGACGAGCAGCGCGGGGTCGGTCCCGACGAGCCTCGCCGTACCCGCCTCGACGGCCTCGGGGCGCTCGGTGCTCTCGCGGACGACGAGCACCGGCTTGTCGAGGCTCGGCGCCTCCTCCTGGATCCCACCTGAGTCGGTGACCAGCAGGTCGGCGGCGGTGAGCAGGGTGACGAACTCGGGGTAGGGCATCGGCGAGCACACGGTGATGTCCGGGCAGCGGTCGACGACCTCGCCGACGCTGGCGCGCACGAGCGGGTTCGGGTGCAGGGGGACGACGACCTTGAGCCCCGGGCTGCGGCGGGTCAGCTCCTCGAGCGCCTCGGCGACCCGGCGCAGGGGAGCACCGTGCGACTCGCGCCGGTGCAGGGTGGCGACCACCAGGCGCTCGGCCGCATCGATCGTGGCGCGGACCAGCGGGTCCTCGATCGGGTGCGCCCGTGCGCTCGTCTCGAGCAGGGCGTCGATCACCGTGTTGCCGGTGACGACGATCGCCTCCTCGCGCACGCCCTCGGCGAGCAGGTTGGCGCGGGACAGCGCGGTCGGCGCGAGGTGCAGGTCGGCCATCACCCCCGTGAGCCGGCGGTTCAGCTCCTCGGGGAAGGGCGAGAGCAGGTCGTGGGTGCGCAGGCCCGCCTCGAGGTGGACGACCGGTACGCCGGCGTACCGCGCCGACAGCGCCCCGGCCATCGAGGTGGTCGTGTCCCCGTGCACCACCACCGCGGACGGCTGGAGCCTCTCGAGCTCGGCCGTCAGGGCGACGACGACCCGGCTGGTCAGCCCCGCCAGCCCCTGGCCCTCGGTCATCACGGCGAGGTCGACGTCGGGCTCCATGCCGAACCAGGCGTGGAGGCCGGTGAGCAGGTCCCGGTGCTGGCCGGTCGAGACGAGCACGGGCCGCAGTCGCGGGTGGTCACGCAGCGCCCGCCACAGGGGCGCGACCTTCACCGCCTCGGGACGGGTGCCGTAGACGATGGCAACGGTCTTGCGATGGGTCTCTGGGTGCTGCACTTTTCCTCCGGAAGCTGGGTGCGGGCGGCCTCCCTCCAGCCGCCCACACCCCTCCTGACACCGCCCCCGCCACTCCCTTACGCGACTCGGCCCGTGCCGCCGCCGGCGGCCGGAAGGTAAAGAAATCCGGAATCGCGTAAGGAAACGGCTGCACGGGTGTCTGGTACTGCGTCGGCGCCGCCGGCCCTTCTCGCGCGCCCGCGGGGAGGATCAGGACCAGCACCACCCGGGGACCACGTGAGCCAGCACCACCCAGCGACGATCCCGTCGCCGCGGGAGCCCGCGTCCCTGCCCGGCGCGCCTTTGGACGGTGGGCGGCACCGCGCCCCGGCCGGCCGGTCCCGCGCCGAGCGCCACCGCCTGGGCCTGATGGTGGTCGCGGAGCTGGTGCTCACCGCCAGCGCGCTGCTGCTGCTCTACCTCGGCTGGTACCTCGTCGTGGACGACCACGCCGTCGCCGCCGACCAGCACGCGGCGGCGACCCGGATGCTGCGGGAGTGGGACGCCCTCCCGGCGTCCGGTCCCCGCGCGCCGGAGAGCCCGAGCGCGCCGTCGGACGTCGAGGTCGGCGACCGGTTCGCCGTGATCCGGGTCCCCCGCTTCGGCGACGACTGGCTGCGGCCCGTCATCGAGGGGACCTCGACCGCCCAGCTCGACGAGGGGGTCGGCCACTACGCCGGTACGGCGTTGCCCGGCCAGGTCGGCAACTTCTCGGTGGCCGGTCACCGGCTCACCCACGGCAGCGCCTTCACCCGCATCGCCGAGCTGGAGGTGGGCGACGTCGTCGGGGTGCGGACCGCCACGACCTGGTTCGTCTACCGGGTGACGAGCAGCGAGATCGTCGCGCCGGGCGACGTCCAGGTCATCGCCCCCGTCCCGGACGCACCGGGAGCCGCCCCGACGGAGCCGGTCATGACCCTGACGTCGTGCCACCCGCTCTACGGCAGCAGCGAGCGGTATGTCGTCCACGCGTCCCTGCTCGCGTCCGCGCCCGCCTCCGACGGTGTGCCCGACGAGCTGCGCGCGGAGGTGGCGTGAGATGTACGCCTGGCTCTGGCGCCACCTGCCCGGTGGCCGGCGCGCCCGCACGGCCCAGGCCTGCCTCGCGCTCCTGCTCGTCGTGCTCGTGTGCTTCGTGTGGGTCTTCCCCGCCGTGAGCACGCTGCTGGAGCGCAACGGCGCGACCGTGGGGTCCGCGCCGCACCTGATCGACCGAAGGGAACCACCGGTGGCCGTGACGAGGGCTGACGCATGACGGCACAGCTGGTCGATCCGCTGCACGACGGCGACCCCGTCCTGCTCAGCAGGGTCCGGGCGGGGGACGCCGAGGCCTACGCGCTCCTCTTCGAGCGCCACCGTGCGGCCGCGACGGCGTTCGCCGGCGGCCTGGCCGGCCACGGCCAGGCCGAGGACCTCGTCGCCGAGGCGTTCACCAAGGTCCTCGACGCGCTCCAGCGCGACCTCGGTCCCACCGTGTCGTTCCGCTCCTACCTGCTCACCTCCATCCGCAGCATCTTCAACAACACCGTCCGGCGCGAGCGCCGCTACGACCTGGTCGACGACTACGAGACGTTGCCGCCGTCGGAGGCGCTGATGACGACCGACGACCACGACCAGCGCTTCGACAACGACGCGATCGCGGAGGCCTACCGCAGCCTGCCGGAGCGCTGGCAGGCCGTCCTCTGGTACACCGCCGTGGAGGGGCTCCCGCACGGCGAGGTCGCGCTGCACCTCGGCATCAAGCCCAACGCGGTCGCCGCGCTCAGCTTCCGGGCGCGGGAGGGTCTGCGCCAGGCCTATCTGTCCGCGCACCTGCGCGCCACCGCCGACACGGCCTGTGCGACGTGGGCGCCCCTGCTGGCGGCGTACGCGCGCGGCAACCTCGACAAGCGCAAGCAGCCGGGGATGCGGGCGCACCTCGACTCCTGCGTCACCTGCACCCTCGCGCTGGCCGACCTCGAGGAGGTCAACAACCGGCTGGGGGCGCTGCTGCTGCCGATCGTGCTCGGGCCCGGCCTGGTCGGTCTCGACCAGCTGTGGGCGGGCATCGCCGGCGGTACGTCGGCCACGGGCACGGCCACGGGCACGGCGGCGGGCACCGTCACCACCGGCAAGGCCGGCGGGGCCCTCCTCGCCGGGAAGACCGGGCTGGCGGTCACGGTCGCCGCGAGCATCGTCGGGGCGGCGGTGGCGGTCCCCGTCCTCCTCGACAGCCTCCGTCCCGATGCCGGCCGCCCGCGTGCGGAGGACCTCAGCAGTCGCGCGGTCGACAGCGCCACGCCCTTCGTCGGGCCGGAGGCGGGACCGAGCGGCCGGCCTCCGGCGCCGGGTCCGGGTCGCGGTGCCGGCCCTGCCGACGAGGACACCGCGGAGACGCCGTCGCCAGGAGTCGTCGACGCCCCGTCCGGGGACGGCGCCGCGCCCTCCCCCGGGCCGGACCGGCAGGTGGAGACGCCCGCGCTCCCGGTGGAGCCACCGCCGACGGAGAGTCCGAGCGAGCCGTCGACGCCCGGTTCCGCGCTGTCCCCGGACGTCGGCATCGGCGACCCGACACTCGGCCAGGTCTCCCTGCTCGGGCAGGCCCTCAGCTCCGTCACCTTCCCGCTGACCAACGTGCGCACCGGCACCACCGTGACCGTCGTGGTCACCAACCTCGTGGGCTTCCCGCTCGCCTGGGGCAACACCGGGTGGCGCTGCCCGGGCGCCGTGGGCGGCCTCCCCGGCGACGTGATCCGCACCGAGACGACCATCACCTGCACCCGCACGGGCGAGGAGCAGGCCTCCGGGCTGCTGACGTTCGCGCTGCTCACGTCGGGCGCCTCGGAGGTCACCGCCACGGTCAGCCAGGTGCCGGGCGTCGTGGACCCGGTCGCCGGCAACGACTCCGTGACGGTCCCGATCCTGTCGTGAGCGACGTGGTGGGGTTCAGCGGTCGGCTGGTTCCCGTCGTGGAGCCGCGTGCGGAGGAGACGGCCGCCGACGCCGTGCTCGCGGCCGCCCTCGGTGTCCTCGACGGGTCGGCCCGTGCCGACGTCGCGCTCATGGACGGTCCGCACATCCTGGTGTGCACCGACTCCGAGACCGGCACGACGACGTACACCGGCCCCTACGGCACGGGGTACGACGCCCTGGCGCACCTCGAGGACCACGAGGCCGGCCAGCAGCCGCGGCCCGGCGTCCGCACCGTGGTCTGCACGCTCGCCCCGCTCCTGCCCGGCTGACCGCGCCCGCCGCGAGAAAGCTCGGCCGATCCGCGTAAGCGGAGCCGCGCTCGATTGTCGGGTCGATGACACGACGTCGAGGAAGAGCGCGAAGCGAGGCAGCGATGTACAACGGCGGCACCACGGTCACCGGGGCCACGGGTGGAGTTCTGGCGGCGACCGGTTTCGAGGGTGTCGGGTTCCTGCTCCTCGGCCTCGCGGCAGCGATGGCCGGAGCGGTGCTCCTGCGCTACGCCGCGGTCGACCTCGCCCGCCGGACCCGCTGACGTGGCCCCCGGGAAACGCGCGGCCGAGCGGTCCCGCTGGGCCGTGCTGAACCCCCTGCCGGGCCGGACCCGCGGCCGGCGTCGCGCCGACGTCGTACCGTCGCGGGCGGCGGGTCCGCGCCGCCGCCTGGTGGCGCTGGCGCTGGTGGCCGCCGCGGTCGCGCTCCTCGTGTTCGCCCGGCCGGTGCGGCTGGCGGAGGCGTGGACGCAGACCCGGCTCCTCGAGCTCGGCGGCATCCATGCCCAGCAGATCGGCACCGCCGTGCTCGTCGACGTCCAGGGCCGGCTCGCCGGGATCAGCCTGGCCGCCGGCTGCAGCATCGGGCCGCTGCTCGCGGTGATGCTCGTGTGCTGCGCCCCGTTCGTCTGGTTCCGCACCCTGTCGGTGGCCCGGGTCGCGCTGTCGGTCGCCCAGCTCGCCGCCGTCCTCGTGCTGGCCAACGAGGTCCGGATCGCGGCGATCATCCTGTCGATGCGTGAGTGGGGCTTCGAGCGCGGCTACGACTTCTCGCACGTGTTCCTGGGCAGTGCGATCACCACCGTCGGCTTCGTGCTGGGCGCCGTGCTCTTCGTCCGGCTCTTCGTCTCGCGGCCCGAGGCGACGCTGCGATGATCCTCGGATCCGCCGCGGTCGACCTGGCCGCGCTCCTGCTCTGCATCCTCTTCCTGGCCTATGTCGCCGCGATCCTGGTGCCCTTCCTGCGCCGGAGGCCCGACCCGGCCGGCGACGCCCGCGACCTCGACGTCCACCTGATCCTCCCCTGCCTGGACGAGGAGGTGGTGATCGCGCGGACCGTCGCCCGGCTGCGCTCCGACCACCCGACCGCCCACCTGTGGTGCGTCGACGACGACTCGTCCGACGGGACCGGCGAGATCCTCGCGCGCCTCGCCGCGACCGACGACCACGTGCACCTCGTGAGCCGCCGCGCACCCGAGGCGCGGCAGGGCAAGGGTGCCGCGCTCAACGCCGCCTGGCGGCGGATCAAGGCGTGGCTCGCGACCGAGCAGCCGTCGTACGACGCCTCGCGGGTGGTCGTCGGCGTGGTCGACGCCGACGGCCGGTTGGCGCCCGATGCGCTCGATGTCATCGCCGGCCCGGCCGGCTTCGGCGACCCGTCGATCGGGGCCGTCCAGGTGCAGGTGCGGATGATGAACCGCGGCATCGCGGGGCGCCCGGACGCCGACGACCCCGCGGCGGACACCCGCCTCGGACGGCTGCTCGTGCTGCTGCAGGACCTCGAGTTCCGCACCGTCATCGCGGCGATGCAGCACCTGCGCCACCGGATCGGCTCGGCCGGCATGGGGGGCAACGGCCAGTTCACCCGGCTCGTGGTGCTCGACGCCATCGCGGACGAGAACCAGACGCCCTGGCACGGCGCCCTGCTCGAGGACTTCGAGCTCGGCCTGCACGTGCTGCTCGCCGGCTGGGGCAACCGGTACTGCGACGACACGTGGGTCGCCCAGGAGGGCCTGCCGCGGGTCCGGCCGCTGATCCGGCAGCGGGCGCGCTGGGCGCAGGGCGGCATGCAGTGCGCGAAGTACTTCAAGCGGGTGCTGCTGAGCCGCGAGATCTCGACGCCGTCGGCCCTGGAGATCTCGTACTTCCTGATGATCCCGTGGACCCAGCTCCTCGGCACGGTCGTCTACACCGCGGCGACCGTGATCCTCGGCTACTGGGCGACGGTCCACCCGACCGGCGTGACCGGCTGGTTCCTCGAGGGCGCCTGGGGCCTGGTCCCGCTGGTCGCCGTCTTCGGTGTGGGGCCGCTCGTCGTCTGGGGCCTGGTCTACCGGCTGCGCTGCGAGCCGCAGCTCTCGCGCCGGGCGGCGGTCGGCCTCGGCCTCGCCTACTGGGGCTACACCTACCTGATGCTCGCGTCCGTGTGGACCGGCTTCCACCGCGTCCTGCGCTCGCACGACAGCTGGGCGAAGACCAGCCGCGTCCTGGCGGAGCCCGTCGCGGCCGACGTCGCGCCCGCCGCCACCCCCGCCTGTCCGACGCCACCAGGGCGCCGGCCACCCCGTAGAAGAAGGAACGAAACATGTCCCGTCCCACCGGACTCCGCAGCCTCTCCCATGGGCTGCGGGTCGTCGCGGCCGCGGCTGCCCTGACCCTGCTGACCGCCGGGTCGGCCCAGGCCGCGACCGTCAGCCAGGCCGAGGCGTCGGCGATCCAGATCGCCGCCCTGTCGACCCCGCTCATCCCGTCCTCCGACGCCACCAACGACGGCTCCGTCCCGACGGTGACCGACTCCCTCGACGGCGCGATCCCGCTCTTCCCGGGCGTCACGCTGACCAACACGGGCGTCTACAGCCAGACGGCGGTCGCCGGGGACGACGGCACGTCGGCCGCCTGCGCCGGCATCGTCGGCAACGGCGGCGCGCTCTCGGTCGGCGACGACGGCACCTGCTCCGCGACCACCTCGGGCCCGGCCCTGGTCAACCTGCCGAGCTTCGCCGTCGCGGGCACCGGGTTCCGGTTCCGCCTCGAGGCGAGCTCGCTCTACTCGTACTGCACGGCCGGCCCGGCCGACGGGACGAGCGGGTTCTCCGCGGGCTCGACCCTGGCGAACGTCACGTTGATCGCGCAGACCGTCATCCTGGGCATCCCCGGCCCCGAGGTGAGGATCCCGGTCAACGCCAACGGCTCGTTCTCGATCCCGGCGCCGTTCTCGTCGGTGATCAGCCTCGACGTCAACAAGGTCGACACCACCGGCCCGCAGACGTCGGCCACGGCCCTGCACATCGGCCTCGGCCCGAACAGCTCGATCGCGTCGATCGACATCGGCAGGAGCGTGTGCGGCGACAACGCGCTGACGGCCGACGTGCCGGGCCTGCCGCTGACCCCGGGCGGCATCGCGACTGCTGCGGCCACCGTCGCGGTCCTCGGCGGTTCGGTGTACGCCGGCCGCAGGCTCCGCAAGGACCAGGCCGCCGCGGCCTGACCGCCGTCTCCCCGGGCGCCCTGGTCCCCCCGGGGCGCTCGGGGTCCCGCGATACTCGTCCCATGAACCCGGTCGACATCGCCGAGCCGATGCACTCCCGCTGGAGCCCGAGTGTGTTCGACGACGCCCACCAGCTGACCGACGCCGAGATCACCCGCCTGCTCGAGGCGGCCCAGTGGGCCCCGAGCTCGGGCAACCGCCAGCCGTGGCGCTATGTCGTGGCGCCCCGCGGCAGCGCCGCCCACGCGGTGCTGGTGCCCCACCTCAGCCGGGGCAACTCCGGCTGGGTGCCGCGCGCGTCGGTCGTGTTCCTCTCGGCCGCCGTGCTGGGCACCGACGGCGACGAGCTCAAGGACCTGCTGATCCCGGCCCACGACGTCGGCCAGGCCTCCGCGCACCTGACCCTCCAGGCGGAGGCGATGGGCCTCAAGGCCCACCAGTTCGGGGGATTCGACCACGCCGCGGTCGCGGCCGGCCTCGGCCTGCCCGACGACGCCCGGCTCATCGCCGGCATCGCCGTCGGCGTCCGCGGCAACCCCGCCGACGTCCCCGAGCGCGACGCCGAGCGCGACCACCGGGTCCGCGACCGCCGCCCCCTCGCCGACACCGTGTACGACGACCGGTGGGGCCACGCCTGGCCCGGGCTCGCGCCGTCCGGGCCGGCCACCGCCCCGACCGAGCGCAGCTAGGCCACCCGCCCGATGCGCCCCGGCCGCGGCGCCGTCGCCGCCCTCCTCTTCGTCGCCGTGCTGGTGAACCTGCCGTTCCTGCACCACTCCTGGCAGCAGTGGCGCATCAGTCGCGACGGCGTCGAGGTGACCGCCGAGGTCACCGACACCGACGTGCTGCGCGAGCAGACGGACCCGCACTACGTCATCCGCCTGCGGCTGCCGGAGGACATCGACCCGGACCGGCAGACGTGGCCGGCCGAGGTCGACCGGGCGACCTGGCAGCGGGCCGAGGAGTCCGGCGAGATCGGCGTCCGGGTGCTCCGCGACAACCCCGGCGCGCAGCACGTCGACGGCGAGCGGGCCAGCCCGCTCGGCTACATCGTCATCGGCGTCGTGGACGTCGTCGTGCTGCTGCTCGGCCTGCTGCTGTGGCGGGTCCGCCGGGGCGGCATGACCTCCGACGTCATCGCCGGGGACACCTCCGAGGGGTGAGAGTCGGGTCATCCGCTCGACCCGACTCCCCGAGGAGGAACCGATGACCACTCTCACCGCACCGCACGCCAGCTCCGCCACGACGAGCCGCCCGCGCCTCTGGTTCGCCGCCGACGCCGTGATCACCGGCATCAACGCGCTCGCCTACCTCGCGGCTGCCGGCCCGCTCGCCGACCTGCTCGGTGGCGACCCGGCCACCTACCGCGGCATCGGCCTGTTCATGGTCGCCTACGCCGTGGCCGTCGGCCTCTACGCCCGCAGCTCCCTGTCCGTCCGGGTCGGCTGGGGCGTCGTCGTCGGCAACCTGGTCTGGGTCGTCGCCTCCCTCGAGGTCGCCCTCACCGGTGCCTTCGACCTCGACGGCCCCGGTCGCGCGTGGGTCGTCGCCCAGGCGGTCGTGGTGGCCGATCTCGCGCTGCTGCAGGCGCGGTCGCTGCGTCGCCGATGACGCCCCTGCCACACTTGCCCGCATGACCTCCCTCAGCGACTTCTCCGCGACCTCGATCGACGGCAAGCCGGTCGACCTGTCGTCGTACGACGGCAAGGTGGTCCTCGTCGTCAACACGGCCTCGAAGTGTGGCTTCACCCCGCAGTACAAGGGCCTGCAGGAGCTGCAGGACACCTACGGTGACCGCGGTTTCGAGGTGCTCGGCTTCCCGTGTGACCAGTTCGGGCACCAGGAGCCGGGCGACGAGGAGGAGATCGCGACCTTCTGCGAGCGCAACTACGGCGTGACCTTCCCGATGTTCGCCAAGATCGACGTCAACGGCGACGACGCGCACCCGCTCTTCCAGTGGCTGAAGAAGGAGGAGGGCGGCCTGCTCGGCGGCGGCATCAAGTGGAACTTCACGAAGTTCCTCATCGGTCGCGACGGCCGGGTCATCGACCGCTTCGCGCCGACGACCAAGCCGGAGAAGCTGACCGGCGACATCGAGAAGGCGCTCGGCTGACGCACAGGTACGACGAGGGGGCCGTCCCGATCGGGACGGCCCCCTCGTGCGTGCTGCCCGGGCGGCGTCAGACGCCGGCGAGCTCGCGGTCCTGGTCGAGGTCGTCGTCCAGGTCGTCGACATCGTCGGCGCGGGCGACCGCACCCGGGATCGAGTCACGCTCGAGCGAGGCACCCTCGACGTCGACGTTCGGGAGGATCCGGTCGAGCCACCCCGGGAGCCACCAGGCCTTCTCGCCGAGGATGTAGAGCAGCGACGGGATGAGGACCATCCGCACGATGAACGCGTCGAACACGATCGCCAGCGCCAGCGCGAAGCCCATCGACTTGATGATCGCGTCGTCCTCGAGGATGAAGCCGGAGAAGACCGCGATCATGATCGCCGCGGCGGCGGTGACCACCCGGGCGCTGTTGCGGAAGCCGTCGACGACGGCCTCGTGGGTCGAGAGCCCGTGGACGTGCGCCTCCCGCATCCGGGTGACCAGGAAGACCTGGTAGTCCATCGCGAGGCCGAACACCACGCCGATCACGAAGATCGGGATGAAGCTCACGATCGGCTGGCCCTCGAAGATCCCGAAGGCACCCTCCTGGAAGATCGCCACGGTCGCGCCCAGCGTCGCCAGCACCGAGAGCAGGAAGCCCAGGGTGGCGGTGAGCGGGATCAGGATCGAGCGGAACACCAGCATCAGCAGGATGAACGCGAGCCCGATGACCACGGCGAGGTAGACCGGCAGCGCGCCGTTGAGCTGGTCCGACACGTCGGTGGTGATCGCGGTCAGGCCGGTGACGCCGACCGTCGTACCCGTCTCGTCCTCGATCGCCGACTGGCCCTCGCGCAGCGCCTCGAGCAGGTCGAGGGTCTTCGGGTCGTCCGGGCCGGAGGCGGGCACGATCTGGATGATCGCGCCGGTGGCCGGGCCGTTCGGCACGCCCTTGTCGTCGCGGGGCGCGTTGGTCGCGACCAGCTGGGCGTTGGCGACGTCGTCCTGGCCGGCGGCCCAGTCGACGACCCGGTCGAACGCCTCGGTGCGCTGCTCGTCACCGGTGATCCCGCGGCCGTCGACGACCACGACGAACGGACCCTGGCGGCCCGGGCCGAAGGCCTCCTCGGCGAGGTCCGCCGCCTTGCGCTGCGTGGTGTCGCTCGCGGCGGTGCTGTCGCTCGGGAACGCGAGGTACATCTGCGAGATCGGGACGGCCAGCGCCCCCAGCAGGACGACGACACCGAGCACCCACGCGACGGGCGCCTTGGCGAGGACCCGCGCCCAGCGCACGCCGTTGTTGACGACGAGGCCGTCCTGGTCCCGCTTCGGGCTGTACTGGCGGATCCGCATCCAGCGCAGGCCGGGCACAGGGACGTGCCGGCCGCGGAAGGTCCACGACTTCGTCATGCCGAGCAGGGCGGGCAGCAGGGTGAGCGCCACCAGCACCGCGATGAGGACGGTCGCGGCGGCGGCGAGGCCCATCGAGGTGAGGAACGGGATGCCCACGACGGAGAGCGCCGACAGCGCGATGAGCACGGTGAGGCCGGCGAAGACGACGGCCGAGCCGGCGGTGCCGACGGCGATGCCGGCCGCGTGCCTGCGGTCGTCGGTGTGGTGCAGCTCGGTGCGGTAGCGGGCGAGGATGAAGAGCGTGTAGTCGATGCCGACCGCGAGGCCGATCATCGAGGACAGGGCCGTGGTGGAGGAGCTGAGGTCCATGAAGGCGGTCATGGCGCTGACGCCGGCCATGCTCAGGCCGACCCCGAAGACCGCGTTGACCAGCGGCATGCCGGCGGCGACCAGGGAGCCGAAGCTCAGCAGCAGCACGACGAGCGCGATGCCGAGGCCGATCAGCTCGGCGGTGCCGCCGGGCGCCTCCTGGACGGTCATGCCCTGACCGTTGGCCTCGGCGACGAGGCCGGTGTCGGCGGTGGTCTCGTGGAGGAGGTCCTCGAGGGCCTCGACGGAGGTGGCCTTCAGGTCGGCGACCGTGTCGACGTCCCACTCGAAGGAGAGCGTGCCGATCCGGCCGTCGGCCGAGAGCGGTGAGATCGCCGCGGCGTCCTCCTTCGCCTGGGCCACGTCGCCACCGGCGGCCTTCGCGCCGTCGAGGTACTGCTGCTCGAGCGCGTCGGCCGCGGTGGTCGGGTCGACGAGGCCGGGCTGCGGGGCGTCGGCGTCCATCTGCGGGAGACCGGGGATCTCCGTGACCAGGTCGGCGATGGCGTCGGCGTAGGGCTTCTCGGCGAGCGTGTGGCCCTTCGGCGCCGCGACGACGACGTTGACGGTCGCGTCGTCGAAGGCGTCACCGGAGTCCGGGAACAGCTCCTTCTGGATGTCCGCGGCCTTCTCGGACGGGATGCCGGGGATCGTGAACTCGTCGTTGAACGGCTTCGACGCGACGCCGGCGATGGCGCCGACGACCACGACGAGCAGCAACCATCCGGCGATGAAGAACGGCCAGCGCCGATGGGCGGTGGAGCCGAGCTTGTAGAGCAGGCGGGCCATGGTGAGGTCTCCTGGGTTCGAACGGCTCCGGGGTCTCCGGGTGCCGGGTGGGTGGGGGACGCAGGCGGAACGGGTCAGGCGAGCGCGCCGCGGATGTCCGCGACGCAGGCGTCGAAGTGCTCGTGGAAGGTGCGCGTGGCGTCGGTGCCGGTGCGCTCCAGGGCGTCGTCGAAGCAGGTGATGAGCAGGCGCAGGATGGTGCGCGAGCGCGTGACCGGGAAGTCGTCGCCCTCGCGCTGGCGCATGCAGTCGCCGAGCAGCGCGGCGGCCACCTCGAAGCGCTCGTGGACGAGCTGGATCAGGCGCGGGTCGTTCATCACGGCCTCGCGCACGGCTGCCATGTGGTGGTCGGTGTGGGCCTTCTCGCGGGTCGCCTCATGGGCGAGCACGATCAGGTCGTCGAAGAGCCGGCCCGTGGGGCCACCGTCGACGAACTCCTGGATGAGCTCGTCGTCGACCTCCGGTTCGGGACCGAGCACGACCTCGGCCTTGCCGTCGAAGTAGTTGAACACGGTCCGGCGCGAGACGTCGGCGGCGGCGGCGAGGTCGTCGATGGTCCAGCCGTCGAAGCCCCGCTCGACCGTCAGCTGCACCGCGCACTGCTGCAGGCGCAGCGCGGTCTGGTACCGCTTGGTCTCGCGACGATTCGTGCACAGCTCGGACATAAGTGCATCTTTGCACCAAAGTGGTCGTGAGTGCAAATCTGTGACGACCGTCACCACCTTCGGGTCGGCCGGAGGGGGTCACGCACCTACCGGATTCGTCGCGGAACGACCGCCGGGAGGACGAATTCGGTAGGTGCGTGGCGACTCAGGAGCGGCCGGGCGAGACCAGGCCGTTGTCGTAGGCGTAGACGATCGCCGCCGGGCGGTCGCGCAGGCCGAGCTTGGTGAAGATCCGCCCCACGTGGCTCTTCACGGTCAGCTCGGAGATGACCAGCTCGTCGGCGATCTCGCCGTTGCTGCGGCCCAGCGCGATGGCCTGCAGGACCTCGAGCTCGCGGGCGGTGAGCGGGTCGGTCGCGGCGCTGGTCCGGGCCGCGGCGACCGGCGAGCCCGTGCGGAACTGCTGCAGGACGCGCCCGGTCACCGACGGGTCGAGCCAGTGGCCGCCGTCGGCGACCGTGCGCACCGCCCGGATCAGGTCGTCGGCGGAGGAGTCCTTGAGCAGGAAGCCGGCCGCGCCCGCGCGCAGCGCGCCGGACAGCATCTCGTCGTCGTCGAAGGTCGTCAGCACCAGCACCGGCGGCCCGCCGGGGCGGGCGACGACACCGGCCGTGGCGGTGATGCCGTCGACGGTGCGCATCCGCAGGTCCATCACGACGACGTCGACGCCCCGGTCGCCCCCCTCGCCGTCGGGGGCCGCGAGCTCGTCGAGCGTGCCGGGCACCTCGCTGCCGTCGCCGCACTCGGCGACGATCTCGAAGCCGTCGCGGCGCCGCAGGATGCGGCGCAGCCCCGAGCGGACCAGCTCCTGGTCGTCGACGAGCACGACCCGCACCAGCTGGTCGACGGCGCCGCTCATGCCAGCCCCGGCTTCCGCAGCGTGCGCCCGCACGGCAGGTCCATCGCGCCCGCTCCCCGCGCGCCCGTGCCCAGCAGGACGTCGACCGCCCACCCCTCGGAGGTCGGTCCGGCCTCGAGCGTCGCACCCAGCTGGTGGGCCCGCGCCTGCATGCCGGCCAGTCCGGAGCCGAGCCCGTCGTCGCGCGGACGGCCGGAGGGGAGAGGGTTGCTGATCCGCAGGTGGACGCCGGCGCCGTTGACCCGGAGGCGCACCCGCGCGCGGGGCTCGGAGCCGCCGTGGCGGGCCACGTTGGCGAGCGACTCCTGCGTGATCCGGTAGAGGCCGAGCCCGGTGGCGGCGGGCAGCGAGGCGGGGTCGCCCTGCTCGTCGTACTCGACCTCGAGGCCGGCGCCGCTCATCTCCCGCACGAGGGCGGCGATGTCGCCCGCGCCGGGGAGTGCGTGGCGGTCCGCGGCTCCGTCGGCCATCGCGCTGACGGTACGACGGATGTCGGCCATCGCGCGCCGGCCGACCTGCTCGGCGTCGGCCAGGGCCGCGTCGACCTCGGCCACCGCCTCGGCGGTCTCGGCGGGGTCGCTGGTGCCGGTCACGTCCCGCAGCGCGCGGCGGGCGCCGGTGACCTGCAGCAGGGAGATGCTCAGCGAGTGCGCCACGAGGTCGTGGATCTCGCGCGCGATCCGCTCGCGCTCGGCGGTGGTCGCCTGGTCCCACGCCTGCTCGCGGGCCTTGCGCTCGGCGATGAGGGCGCGCATCTGCCACAGCAGCATCGCGCCGATGACGAAGCCGAGGAGGAGCACGAAGGTGTAGAGCGGTGCACCGTCGAGGCCGGGACCGAGGGCGGCGCCGATCAGCACCAGCTGGCCGATCCCGGCCACGGCGAGGCCCTCGCCGATGCCGTCGCGGGCGGTGATCTCGGCGGTCGCGAGGGCGAGCATCGCGGGGGCGAGGTCGACCACGCCGTCGGCGGGCCGGGCCAGCAGCAGGCCTGCGGCGACGACGGTGCCGAGGATGTCGACGTACCAGGGGAGCCAGCGGGTCGTCGTGAACTGGATCAGCGCGGAGGCCATCACCAGCGGCAGGCAGACCAGCAGCGGGTCGAGCGGCCAGAGCGCGTCGCGCAGCGCGAGGCTCACCAGCACGCACGCCACCTGCCCGAGGTGGGAGGTCAGGGGGACCCACCACGGGTAGAGGACCTGGTGCCGGTCGAGGTTCGCCTCGATCCCGGCCCGCAACCAGCGCAGCATGACAACAGCGTAGGGAGCACCGCGACCGCGGTCATCCCGCCGCGGGAGGTGCGCCGCGTCCTCCCCTGGTAGGAGCCGGAATGACTGCCGTCGGCCGATGCCCGGGCCACGTGCGACTGCGTACCGTCGACCCATCACCCGGAGATCCCGGGTCGACCCGGACCACCGGGTCCCACGACAGAGAGGTCGTGATGACGATGACCTGGAGCGAGACACACCGTCGCTGGCAGGTGCTGCGGGCCGTGGAGGAGGAGCTCGCACGCACCGAGTCCCCCGTCCTGCCCTGGCGCACCGAGTACGCCGAGCTGTTCGGCGACCGGGCCGGCCTGCTGGCCGCGCTGCGCTACCGCTGGCAGCTCACGGTCAACGCGCAGCTCGACACGCACCTCCCGGAGCGCGAGCTCGAGGAGCAGCGCCGCAGCCTGGCCCGCCGCGCGCGGGGTGTGCTCCGGGTGCTGGAGGCCGAGGGCGCCACCCGTGTCGTCGCCTGACCTCGCGCTCGTGCGACGCAGCCGGCTCCGGACCGCGCTCGACACCCCGCGCTCGTTCGCGGCCTGGGGCCTGGCGCACGGCCTCCAGCGCGCCATGATCCAGCGGGGCGCCCGCCGCGGCGACCTGATCAGCCGGATGGTCATGGACCCGTCGCTGCGGCGCGACCCGTTCCCGGCGTACGAGGAGCTGCGCGGGCGCGGGGCGGTCAGCGCCAACGGCCTGATCTCGGCGAGCGTCGACCATGCCGTCGTCAACGAGGTCCTGCGCAGCGACGCGTTCGGGACCGCCGGTGGGCAGGGCGAGCTGCCGAAGCCGCTGCAGTGGCTGCACCACAAGGTGATCGACCCCGAGACCCTCGGCCCGGTCGACCCGCCGTCGATGCTGGCGGTCGACCCGCCGCTCCACACCCGCTACCGCAAGCAGGTGGCGCGGGCGTTCACCGCGCGCAAGGTCGGCCGGATGAGCGACCGCGTCGAGCAGGTCGCCGCCGACCTGCTCGACGACCTCGCCGGGGCGGAGTCCTTCGACCTCGTCGACCGCTACGCCTCCCAGCTGCCGGTGACCGTCATCGCCGACCTCCTCGGCGTGCGTGAGCAGGACCGCGGCCGGTTGCTCGAGCTGGGCAACGAGGCCGCCGTGACCCTCGACCCGGGCCTGACGTGGGGCCAGTTCCGGCGGGCCGAGCAGGCGCTGCGCGAGATGCACGCCTGGTTCGCCGGCCACGTCGACCGGCTCGTCGCCCAGTCCGACGAGCAGCCGGGCGACGACCTGATCAGCCAGCTCGCCCTGCTGGACGGGCCCGACCGGCTCGACCGGGTCGAGCTGCACCAGGTCGGCCTGCTGGTCCTCGCGGCCGGCTTCGAGACCACGGTCAACCTGATCGGCAACGCCGTCGCGATGCTCGACGCGCACCCCGACCAGCTGCGCTGGCTGCAGGACAACCCGGACGGCTGGGGCAACGCGGTCGACGAGGTGCTGCGCCACCAGTCGCCGGTCCAGCTCACGCTGCGGATCGCGCTGCGCGAGACCGAGGTCGCCGGCAGGAGGTTCGAGCCCGGGCACGGGATCCTGCTCTACCTCGGCGGCGCCAACCGCGACCCCGCGGTCTTCGAGGACCCTGCGACCTTCGACGTCACCCGCCCCAACGCGGACCAGCACGTCGCGTTCTCCGCCGGCGTCCACTACTGCCTCGGCGCGAGCCTCGCCCGGCTCGAGGCGGCCGCCGCCCTGCGTGCCCTCTACGAGCGCTTCCCCGACCTCCACGTCAGCGGGACGCCCGAGCGCCGGCCCACCCGGGTGCTGCGCGGGTTCGAGCGGCTCCCGGTCGCGACGGGGGGCGCGCGTCAGCGCGTAGTGCCCTCGCCGTGCGCGGGGTCCGGCATCGCCGAGAAGTGCTGGTAGTCGGTCGGCTCCTCCCACCGGCCGGCCCAGTACCACCCCGCCCGCTCGAACACGGCGACCACCGGGCCGTCGGCCAGCAGCACGCCGGGGCGGTCGCGGGCGCGGTCGAGGTAGGGGATCGACCGCTCGTGGCTGGTGCGGCGGCCGTCGTACACGTAGGGGTTCTCGAGCGGGTTGAGGTCGATCGCGCGGCCGTAGGCGTGGTGCGACCAGCTGCTCGACCCGGTCTTCGCGCGGCAGTTGAACGCCGAGGTGTTGTCGGCCTCGATGGAGGCGAAGTCGTCGCCGTCGTACGCCTCGATCGGGACCATCCGGCGGATGGGGAAGTCCAGCTCCCACAGTCGGCGGAAGATCCGGGTCACGTCGGCGACGACGTCGCGGTGCACCACCAGCCGTCCGGTACGACGCCCGCCACCGAAGTCGCGGTAGGTCAGCCGCACGACGCGGAGGTCGGCGAGGGGCACCGGGCAGCCGGGGTGCCACGTCACGCCGCGCATCCGGCGTTGCTCGGCAGGGGTGAGCGGTCGGCTGGTGGCGGCGTACCCGGTCGGCTCGGCGCTGGGGTCTGCGTGCGTCGGCGCGTGCGTCGGCGCGGGCGTCGTGGGCGCGGCGGCGGTCGTCGGTGCAGGCTGCGGCGCCGGGTCACCACCGGAGCAGCCCGAGGCAGCGAGCAGCGTGAGGCAGGCGAGCGTCCGCCTGGGCCTCAGCACGCCACCTCGACCTCGTAGGAGTCGATGCCGTCCAGGTGCAGCGCGGACACCCACCCGCCGCTGGTCGTCCGGGCCCACACCCGCGAGCTCCCGCCGACGCTCTGCGAGGACACCTCGTCCCCGTACGCCTCGCACACGACCTGGTGCGTGCTGCCGTCGTCCCAGCGCACGCTCCTGCCGTTGCGGACGAGCTCGCCGGCGCTGGTCGACCGGCCCTCCCGGACCTGGAGGTAGCAGCTGCCGTCGCCGCACGTGCCGACCACGGTCACGGGGATCGGCTCGCGCGCGCCGCCGCTCGCCGCGCCGCCGGTGGGGCTCTGGGGCGTCGGGTTCGCGGACGTCTCGATGCCGCCGACCTCCCCCTCCTCCGAGGTCGTCGGGGAGCCGGCCGAGCCCGCCGAGCCCGCCGAGTCGGCGGCGACACGGTCGTCGGTGGCTCGTCCACCGTTGTCGTCCTCGGCCCACGGCTGCAGGGCGAAGGCGACGCCGAGCACGATCGCGAGCGCGACGAGCGCGGCGCCCGCGGCGATCCACCCGGCCCGGCGGGGCGGGGCCGGGGGCGCCGGCGGCAGCGGCCCGGAGACGGTCGGCGGGACGGGACCGGTGGCGACGGGGGTGGGCGGCCGCGGAGCGGGTGGAGCCGGCACCACCGGCGCAGGGGGTACGACGCCCGCCACCGTGGCGTCGGCCGCGGTGGCCCGCACGAGCGAGTCCCGCCGGCCCATCGGGACCCCGGCGAGCACGTGGTCGAGGGCGACCCGCATCGCATCGACCGTCGAGAACCGCCGGGTGGGCTCCTTGGCCATCGACTGGGCCAGCACGGCGTTGAGGTCGTCGACCCACGGCTCGCCGGCGGCGAGCTGGCGCACCGGCGCCTCGATGTGGTCGCGGGCCATCGAGAACTGGGTGCCGCCGTAGGGCGGCTCGCCGGTGAGCATCGCCCACAGCAGGCAGCCGAGCGCGTAGACGTCGGTGGCCGTCGTCGCGGGGGCTCCCTGGAAGCGCTCCGGGGCGAGATAGGGGAAGGTGCCGATGACCGCGCCGGTGACGGTCAGGCCGTGGTCGGGCTCGGTGTCGCGGGCGATGCCGAAGTCGCAGAGGTAGGCGAACGGGGCGTCGGCCGGACCGGTCACGAGCACGTTGCTGGGCTTGATGTCGCGGTGCAGGATCCCGGCCCGGTGCGCGTCGGCGACGCCGGAGGTGATCTGCACGGCCAGGGCGAGCGCCGGCCCCACGGGCAGCGGGCCGGACTCGAGCCGCCCGGCGAGGTCGCCCCCGGCGACCAGCTGGGTGGCGATGAAGAGCGAGCCGTCGGTCTCGCCGTGGTCGAGGACCTGGATGATGTGCGGGCTGTCGAGGCGGACGAGGGTGGCGGCCTCGTTGAGGAAGCGCACGCGGTACTCGTCGGTGCCGGCCAGCTCGGGCGCGATGACCTTGAGGGCCACCCGCCGCCTGATCCGGGTGTGCGTGGCGGCGTACACGACGCCCATGCCACCGCGGCCGAGGACGCCGTCGATCTCGTAGTCGCCGAAGGTCTCGCCCTCGCGCGGGTAGCCGGCCATGGCCGCATTCTTCCCCGAGCGCGCCCGGGTGAACGCCGATGACCACGGTGGCTGTGGTCCCCATCACTTTACAAGCACGACCCTCTTGTCAAACGGACTTTACAAGTCGTACCTTTCTGTCAAGCGATACGTAACGTCGCGGCAACGGAAGGCAGGCGCATGACCGGATCGATGGAGATCGGACAGACCGTCCCGGACGGTTCCACCGAGCAGTGGAAGGACAAGAAGCGGTACCTGTGGCTCTGGGGCCTGATGGTGCCCGGCTTCGGGGTGCTGTTCGCCCTGGCCTACATCGCCACCGGCGGCTGGTGGGGCTTCACCCTGGTCGCGCCGTTCCTGGTGAACTTCCTGATCCCGCTGCTCGACCTGGCCATGGGCACCGACCAGAGCAACCCGCCGGACGAGGTCATCGAGGAGCTCGAGAACGACAAGTACTACCGCTGGGTCGTCTTCGCCTACGTCCCGATGATGTTCGCCCTCGTCTTCGCCGGCTACTACATCATCGGTGAGGGCAACCCGGTCGCCTGGGTGCTCAACCACGTCGGCCTCGGCGACTGGGGCGACGCCCACCTGAGCGCCAACCTGATGGCCGACCATCTCGAGCTGCCGTGGTGGGAGAAGGCGCTGTGGGCGCTCTCCATCGCCGGCGTCGTCGGCATCGGCATCAACACCGCGCACGAGCTCGGCCACAAGAAGGAGTCCGTCGAGCGCTGGCTGGCGAAGATCACCCTCGCGCCGACCTTCTACGGCCACTTCTACATCGAGCACAACCGGGGCCACCACGTCCGCGTCGCGACCCCTGAGGACCCCGCGTCCTCCCGCCTCGGCGAGAGCCTCTACCGCTTCTGGCCGCGCACGGTCTGGGGCTCGCTGAAGAGCTCGTGGGAGGTCGAGGCCAAGCGCTACCGCCGCAAGGGCACCCACCCGTTCCACATCGGCAACGACGTCCTCAACGCCTGGGCCATGTCGGTCGCCCTCTGGGCCGCGGTCATCGCGCTCAACGGCTGGCAGGTCGCGGTCTACATCCCGATCACCGTCGTGTTCGGCTTCTCGCTCCTCGAGGTCGTCAACTACCTGGAGCACTACGGCCTCAAGCGCCAGCGGGTCGGCGAGAAGCAGCGCTACGAGCGGGTGCTGCCGATGCACAGCTGGAACAGCAACAACATCGTCACCAACATCTTCCTCTACCACCTGCAGCGCCACAGCGACCACCACGCGAACCCGACCCGGCGCTACCAGGCCCTGCGCGACTTCAAGGAGTCCCCGGCCCTGCCGACCGGCTACGCCGGCATGATCAACCTCGCGCTGATCCCGCCGCTGTGGCGCAAGGTGATGGACCACCGCGTGGTCGAGCACCTCGACGGCGACGTCACCCTGGCCAACATCGCGCCCGGCAAGGAGGCGAAGTACCTCGCGAAGTTCCCGCCGCCGGCCGAGCACAACCTGAAGACCGACGACCTCTTCGCGCAGAGGTTCGAGGGCGAGGTGCTCGCCGCGAAGTGCCCCGGCTGCTCCTACGTCTACGAGGTCGCCGCCGGCGACGAGCACGAGGGCTTCGCCGCCGGTACGGCGTGGAGCGACATCCCGGACGACTGGTGCTGTCCTGACTGCGGGGTTCGCGAGAAGATCGACTTCATCCCGTTCGACCCTGAGAAGGTGAAGGCCTGATGTCCATGAAGATCGTCGCCGACCTCGACAAGTGCGAGGGCCTCGGCATGTGCGAGGCGATGGCCAACGACTACTTCGAGGTGGACGAGGACGAGGACAAGGTCAACGTCCTCGACGACTCCCCCGAGGAGTCCGACCGCGCCCACGTCTTCGCCGCCGTCCAGGCCTGCCCCGTGCTGGCCCTGACGCTCGAGGGCTGAGGGAGCACGATGTCCATCGTGGCGGGACGAGCCGGTGACGGGGTGGCGGACGCGATGGCGTCCGCGCCCCCGTCGCTGCGGGACCGCCTCCTCGAGGCGGCCGTCAGGATCATGACCACGTCCGGCTGGGGCCGGGTCACCATGGCCCGCCTCGCCGACGACGTGGGCGTCAGCCGGCAGACGGTCTACAACGAGATCGGCACCAAGAACGACCTCGCCGAGGCGATGGTCATGCGCGAGCTCGACCGCTTCCTCGCCGGGGTGACCCGCTCGTTCGACGAGAACCCCGACGACCTGATCGGCGCGATCCGCGACTCCGCGCGCCGCGTGCTGAAGTACGCCGAGGACAACGCGCTCCTCCACGCCGTCGTCTCCGCCACCCATGGCGCCGACACCGAGCTCCTGCCGCTGCTGACCACCCACTCCGAGTACCTCCTCGAGGGCGCCAAGTTCGTCGTCGCGGAGCGGGTGGCGTCGTACGACGTCCAGCTGCCGGAGGGCCGGCTCGAGGCGAGCATCGACATGGTGGTCCGCCTGGTGCTCAGCCACGTGATGCAGCCCAGCGCGACGCCGGCCCGCACGGCCGACGACATCGCGTGGATTGCCGAACGCGTCCTCGCCTGACGCCCGGCGTCATACACTCGGTCGCGGGAGGACTGCCGGGAGGGCCGGTGGCGGGGAAGGGGCCATGGGGCTGGCGCGACGCGCGAGGATGACGGCTGCACTGACGACAGGGGTGTCGGCAGTGCTGGTCGCCACGCTGCTGTCCGGCTGCGGCGACTCGGGCAAGGACGGCAAGGAGTCCGCCGAGGGCGACACCAGCGCGGCCGCCGCGTCGACGGCGCCCATCCCCGACAACGCGCTCGACCCCGCGCACGCCGTCGCGGCGCCCGGGAAGTTCGACGGCACGCAGTACGGCGACGACCTGCTCCTCGTGAGCCAGGAGACCATCCCCGACGACGACCTCGACAAGCTGCTCGCGGTGAAGGTCAAGAAGAACAAGGGCGTGGCGGCGTACACGACGCTCTCCTACGGCAACTTCTCCGCCGACGGCCGCTTCTACAACATCGCCGCCGTCGACGGCGCCGCCTACCGCGCCTTCACCGGCAGCCGCAGCGCGGAGTTCCAGGAGCAGTGGGACCGGATCGCCGGAGGCGAGGTCGCCGTCGACGACGGCCTCCAGCAGGAGCTCCAGGTCGACGGCGAGGGCTACCTGAAGGTCGGCAAGGAGCGGATCCACGTCGGCGCCTGGTCGCCGTCCGAGGTCGACAGCGTCGACGCGATGGTCAACGCGAAGTGGGGCGAGGAGCTCGGCCTCCAGAAGGACAACGCGATCCTGATCAACACCGGGATCGCGTCGCCCCAGGCCGTGCGCGAGGCGATCGAGAAGACCTTCGGCAAGAAGCGGTTCTCGATCACGGCGCTCGACATCGTCGCCTCCGAGGGCCTCGACCTCGGCACCTTCCAGAACGTCATCCCGGTCGGTGCCTTCCGTGACGCGGTCGGCGTGTTCCGCTACACCCCGATCGGCGGCGGCCGGATCGCGCCCGACCCGGCCTGGGTCCGCTCGCACATCGTGACCGAGCAGGTCCCGATCCTCGGCAGCGTCACGTGCAACAAGTTCATGATCCCCCAGCTGCGCGCCGCGCTGATCGAGGTGGTCAACCGCGGCCTGGCCAAGGAGATCCACGCCAACGAGTACGCCGGCTGCTACTACCCCCGCTTCATCGCCGGGTCGACCACGCTCTCCAACCACTCCTTCGGGCTGGCCCTCGACTTCAACGTCCCCGGCAACCAGCGCGGCACCGTCGGTGAGATGAACCGCGAGGTCGTCGCGATCTTCAAGTACTGGGGTTTTGCCTGGGGCGGTGACTGGGCCTGGACCGACCCGATGCACTTCGAGCTCGCGAAGATCGTCAACCCCGGCTGATCGACCTTCCGGTCGTCGTGGAGGTCGCGCAGCGACCGTCACCAGACGCCCGCTACTGGACAGTAGCCAACTGTGACAGCACTACTGTCACGATCCGTGCCATGATCGGCCCATGACGTTCGCGCTGGGACAGGGAACCGGTCCGCTCAAGGGCCTCAAGGTCGTCGAGATCGCCGGCATCGGGCCGAGCCCGCACGCCTGCATGATCCTCGCCGACCTGGGCGCCGACGTGATCCGCGTGGAGCGTCCCGGCGGCCAGATGCTGACCGGTGGCTCGCACGACCTGCTCAACCGCGGTCGCCCGAGCGTCGCGCTCAACCTCAAGGACCCCGAGGCGGTCGCCACCGTCCTCGACCTGGTCGAGCAGGCCGACGTGCTGGTCGAGGGCATGCGCCCCGGCGTGGCCGAGCGGCTCGGCTTCGGCCCGGAGGCCTGCCTCGAGCGCAACCCGCGCCTGGTCTACGGCCGGATGACCGGCTGGGGCCAGGACGGCCCGTGGTCGCAGGCGGCCGGGCACGACATGAACTACATCGCCATCACCGGCACACTCCGCGGCCTGGGCCAGGTCAAGGAGAAGCCGCAGTTCCCGACCAACCTCGTGGGCGACTTCGGTGGCGGGTCGACGTACCTCGTCATCGGGATCCTCGCCGCGATCTTCGAGGCGCAGGCGTCCGGCAAGGGCCAGGTCGTCGACGCGGCGATCGTCGACGGCACCGCCAACCTCAACGCGATGACCTCCGCCTTCCTCGCCGGGGGCGGGTTCAAGGAGGAGCGGGCGGCCAACCTGCTCGACGGCGGCGCGCCGTACTACGACATCTACGAGACCGCCGACGGCGAGCACATGTCGGTGGGCGCGCTGGAGCCCCAGTTCTACGACCTCTTCGTGAAGCTGCTCGGCATCGAGGGCACCGCCCCCGACCGCTGGGACCTCGCCAAGACCGACGAGCTGCGCGAGCTGATCGCCACCACCTTCAAGACGAAGACCCGCGACGAGTGGTGCGCGATCTTCGACGGCACCGACGCCTGCGTGGCGCCGATCCTCCGGATCAGCGAGGCCAAGGACCACCCGCACATCAAGGCCCGCGAGGTCTTCGTCGAGCACGAGGGCATCGTGCAGCCGCAGCCCGCGCCGCGCTTCTCCCGCACGCAGGCGACGCTGTCGCACCCGCCCGCCCCCGGCGCCGGCGCGCACACCCGCGAGGCCCTCGAGGCCTGGGGCGTCAAGGACGTCGACGGGCTGCTCGAGCGCGGCGCCGCGGTGCAGATCACGCAGTGACGCCACGCCGCGGATTCTCCTTCGGGGGGTCCGCGGCCCTAGGCTGGGGTCACCGATCCGGCCAGTCTTGCCCCGGATCCCGGCGCACCGCACGAGCACCACCGTCGGCCGCGCCCCTCGCAGGAGGCACCGCTTCAACGCCTGTCACCGGACAGGCAGCACGGCGAGACGCCCAGCACAGGGGATCGCCGCGCCTTGCGTCGTGCTCCCCGGAGAGAACATCCGTGCCCACGACTGGTACCACCACGTTCGCCGCCCTCGGCGTTCCCACTGCCCTGCTCGACGTCCTGACCGCGGACGGCATCACCGTGCCGACGCCGATCCAGGCCGCGACCCTGCCGGACTCGCTGAAGGGCCGCGACGTCCTCGGCCGCGGCCGCACGGGCTCCGGCAAGACCTACGCCTTCGGCCTGCCGTTGGTCGCGCGTCTCGACGCCGACCGCCGTCGCCCGGCCCCCAAGCGGCCGCGTGCGCTGGTGCTCGCCCCGACCCGTGAGCTCGCCTCGCAGATCGCCGCGACCATCACCCCGCTGGCCAAGGCCGTCGGCCTGAGCACCACCACCGTCTTCGGCGGCGTCGGCCAGGGCCCGCAGGTCACCGCGCTGCGCAACGGCGTCGACATCCTCATCGCCTGCCCCGGCCGGCTCGAGGACCTCATCGGCCAGGGTCACTGCAGCCTCGCCGACGTCCGCGTCACGGTCCTCGACGAGGCCGACCACATGGCCGACCTCGGCTTCCTGCCCGCCGTACGACGCCTGCTTGACCAGACGCCGAAGGACGGCCAGCGGATGCTCTTCTCCGCGACGCTCGACGGCGCGATCAACGTGCTGGTCAAGCGCTTCCTCGACAAGCCCGCGGTCCACGAGGCCGACTCGGCGCAGTCGCCGGTCGCCAAGATGGACCACCACGTCCTGCACGTCGAGCGCGAGCAGCGCCTGCCCGTGCTGCTCGACCTGGTCAGCGCGCCCGGTCGCACCGTCGTCTTCACCCGCACCAAGCACGGCGCGAAGGCGCTGGCCCGCCAGCTCAACAAGAACGGCGTGCCCGCGGTCGACCTGCACGGCAACCTCAGCCAGGGCGCCCGGACCCGCAACATGGAGGCCTTCCACAGCGGTACGGCGACCACCCTCGTCGCGACCGACATCGCCGCCCGCGGCATCCACGTCGACGACGTCTCGCTCGTCGTCCACGCCGACCCGCCGGCCGAGCACAAGGCGTACCTGCACCGCTCCGGTCGCACGGCCCGCGCCGGTGCCGCCGGCACGGTCGTCACCCTGATGACCAGCGACCAGCGTCGCGACGTCAGCGACCTGACCCGTGCGGCGGGCATCAAGCCGACCACCACGCGGATCTCCGGCTCGCACCACCCGGTGCTGCTCGAGCTCGCCCCTGGCGAGCGCAGCCGCCCCGGCGGTATCGACCTGTCCCCGGCCCCCGCCCAGGGCGGCGGCAACGGTGGCGGCGGCGGTCGTCGTCGCAGCGGTGGCGGCGCGAAGAAGCCGGCCGCGAAGAAGTCCGGCGGCCAGGGCGGCCAGGGC